>NZ_JBXWQZ010000012.1:0-84870 GCF_059612645.1 Ruegeria sp. YKSF131
CACGCCCGCCGCGCCGCTTGCTGAGTCGCGGTTTACGAGACGGCAGGTCGTTCATGATTTCAGCGCGTTCGCTGCTGTCCATCCTGGACCAGCGAGAAATCTCGTCAATCGTGCGGTAACATCCGGTGCAGATACGCTCGGCCGGATGGACAACACAAATCTGGACACAAGGGCTTTCGACCTCATTGCGCTTCCAAACCATATTCGTCATCGATCGGTCTCCGACCTGTTACAAAAAGCGCAGTCTGTCCAGTGCTCCCTGCAAGATATAACCTGCTGCAACGTGATCAATAACCTGTCCGCGACGTTTTCGTGACGTATCCGCCTCAAGCAGTGCTTTTTCTGCCGCAACCGTACTCAGCCGTTCATCCCAGAATCCGATTGGTAAATCCGTCAGACGGGACAGGTTTCGCGCAAATGCCCGCGTAGACTGGCAGCGCGGACCCTCTGTGCCGTCCATGTTTTTGGGAAGACCCAACAGAATGCCGCCAATATCGCGATCCGTAGCAATTTCGATCAACCGGGCGGAATCGAGTGTGAATTTCTTGCGCCTTACGGTCTCCAACGGGCTGGCCACGCCCCGCATTCGGTCGGAAACCGCGACGCCGATGGTCTTTTCACCCAGATCCAGCCCTATCAGCGCTTGCATCGGGGGAAGCGCATTGGCGAAGTCTTCGAAAACGTCGTGGATCATTGCGCAATCCCGGCCTGGAGGGCTGCGGCATCAATGATCTGCAACGCCTCGGTGTTTCCGGCAAACACCTCCAGCGCCTCATTGTGGATATCCATGGCCCGTTGGCCCTGGCCCAGAACACCCAGAGCGGAGATCAGACGAGCCCATTCTTCGGGCGCGCCGCCTTCCGTCGCCAGGCGGTCGGACAACTGATTCACCATTCCCTGAATCATCTGTTGCCGTTCCTCGGGGCTCATTTCCGCTGCTGCAGCCATGTCTTCGCGACTTGGACCAGACGGCGCGCTCAGGTCCGGTGGATTGAAAACCCCTGCCCGAAAGGCCAACTCATCAATCTGATCCCGGATCGCCCCCGCCCACGGCGCGCCTGCCGGGGCTTCCCTCAGCGTTTCGACCCAAATGCGGTAGGCAAGGTCCGGTCGACCTGTCTGAACCAGCATTTGCCCCCAATAATATCGTGCCGGGCCGTGATGGGGATCGCGATTCAAAGCTTCGGCAAGGGCCTTTTCAGCTTCGGGCGACACATATCCGCCCGCAGCCAGGATCATCATCTCGGCAAAATCCGCGTAGTGCTCGGCTGTGGCTGCGTCGCCTGACAGTTCGATCACCCTTTGTTGCGCGGTATATCCATCCTTGAAGTTCCCCGAATTGGTCTCATGCTGCGCCAAAAGCATCTGCCCTTGCAAATCATCCGGGCGGGCCGCAACGGTCTCTCGCAACTGCTTGAGAAGAGACGCGTAATTTTCGTCAAGCTGCGCCGTTTGAGGTGGGGTCGCCAGCTCTTCTGCGGCGCTCTGGGACGGACGATTGGCGCGCACCTCCTCGGCCAGTTCCAGCCGCGTGGTCAGGGGCATGTCGGGCAACCCGACGGCACCAATACGATGATACATCGCCATCGCGCCCCCAATGATGATCAGCATGACAACCGGGATCGTCACAATCGAGACGGTCCGCGATGGCCCAGCACCCGAGCCACCCTTTTTCATCTGTTCATCAGCGGCAAGAATTCGTCGAGAGATTTCGGTGCGGACCCGTTCCGCATCGGCCTCACCAATCACCCCGCGCGCCAGATCCCGGTCCACACCGGAGAGCTGTTCGCGATACACACGCAGATCGTAAGCCGCCGCAGGTTCATCCCCACGGCGTTTGCGCAGCAGTGTGAAACTCAAAAACACCGCGATCAACAGCGCGACAAGAAAAATCAGAACCCAGAACGTCATGGTCCCTCCGAAGATGCTGTCCTGACTTAGACCTGTGCGACGTCCAACAAAAGGGACAAATGGCCGCGAATGAACGACATGTCGCAATAGTGCGATATTGCGGCGTTGCGCGGCGCGGTTAAACTGTCGCCGCGCGGCATATCTGCGCGCAATCACCGAACCGGATGGATTCGCTTATGAAACACTACTCAGCCTTTGCTGTCGCGCGGGAGGCCCTGCGCTATCACACCGGATGGGAACGCGCTTGGCGTTCGCCCGAGCCCAAGAAACGTTATGACGTCATCATCATCGGTGCTGGCGGGCATGGTCTTGCGACCGCGTATTACCTTGGCAAGAACTACGGCATTCAGAATGTCGCGGTGATCGAAAAAGGCTGGCTGGGTGGTGGCAACACAGGTCGAAACACAACGATCATCCGATCGAATTACCTGCAGGACCCTTCGGCGGCGATCTATGAAAAGGCGCGTGGCCTATACGAGGATCTGAGCCAGGATCTGAACTACAACATCATGTTCAGCCCGCGTGGCGTGATGATGCTGGCGCAGACCCAGCACGAGATTCGCGGTTACCAGCGAACCGCACACGCTAACGCCCTGCAGGGTGTAAAGACCGAATGGATCACCCCCGAACGTGTCAAGGAACTGGTGCCAATCATCAACCTGGACGGCCCCCGCTATCCGGTTCTAGGGGCGCTGTGGCAGGAACGCGGCGGTACTGCCCGTCACGATGCCGTCGCGTGGGGCTATGCGCGCGCCTGTTCAGCCATGGGTATGGACATCATCCAGCAATGCGAAGTCACGGGTGTCCGATCTCAGGATGGCCGTGTCGTCGGCGTAGACACCACCAAGGGTGCCATCGATTGTGACAAGCTGGGTATCGTCGTTGCGGGCCACTCCGGTCAACTGGCCGAGATGGCGGGCTTCCGCCTCCCGCTGGAAGCCATTGCATTGCAGGCGCTGGTATCCGAGCCGATCAAACCCTGCATGGATGTGGTTGTCATGGCCAATACCGTGCACGGCTACATGTCGCAGTCCGACAAGGGCGAGATGGTGATCGGGGGGGGGACCGACGGGTTCAACAACTTCACCCAGCGCGGCAGTTTCCATCATATCGAGGAAACCGTCCGCGCCCTCGTCGAAACCTTCCCGATGATTTCACGCCTCAAGATGCTGCGCCAATGGGGCGGTATCGTCGACATGACCGGTGACCGCTCACCTATCCTGTCGAAAACTCCGCTGGGCGGGTGCTTTATCAACTGCGGCTGGGGCACCGGCGGTTTCAAGGCGATTCCCGGGTCCGGCTGGGGCATGGCACAGCTGATGGCCACAGGTCATTCGCCGTTGACCGAGGCCTTCTCGCTGGACCGCTTCAAGGAAGGCCGCTTCATCGACGAAAGCGTGGCCGCCGGGGTGGCACACTGAAGGTGGTTCCGAGGTTGCCAAATAACAGAATTCCGGTTGGCCGCTGCGCCAACCAACCGCCAAAAGGATGACAACATGCTGATCCTGAATTGCCCTTACTGCGGCGTTGATGCCGAAGAAACCGAACTGGCCGCCGGTGGCGAGGCGCATCTGAAGCGTTTTGGTCCCGGCTCGTCGGATGACGAGTTCCACGACTACCTGTTCATGCGCGAAAACCCCAAGGGCGTGCACTTTGAACGCTGGCGCCATGCCAATGGCTGCGGCAAGTGGTTTCATGCGGCACGATGCACAAGCACGCTGGAAGTGTTCGGCACTTACACGGCTCAGACCTCTGAGCCGCCGCAGGACATCAAAGAGGCCATCGCCGCAAAGCGCCCTGGATGGACCTGGAGAGAGTTCTCCTGATGCTTCATCTTTTCAAAAATACTCCCGCCGGAGGCTCCGACGCCTCCACCCGCGAAAGGTCCGCACAATGAGCACCCGTCTCGCAAAACAAGGCCGGCTGATTGATCGGTCGAAAAAGGTCACGTTTACCTTCAATGGAACTTCGATGCAGGGCTATGAGGGCGACACGCTTGCCTCGGCACTGCTGGCCAACGATCAGATGATGATGGGCCGGTCGTTCAAGTACCACCGCCCCCGCGGTGTCGTTGCAAGCGGCGCCGAAGAGCCGAACGCCCTGGTCGGGCTGGGGCAGGGCAACCGGTTTGAACCGAACCAGCGCGCCACCACGACCGAGTTGTTCAACGGTCTGACTGCGATTTCGCAAAACCATTGGCCTAACTTGGACTTTGATATTGGGGCAGTGAATACAGCCTTTGCCCGGTTCCTGCCGGCTGGCTTCTACTACAAGATGTTCATCCACCCCAAACCGTTCTGGAAGCATGTCTACGAGCCGTTCATCCGTCAGTCTGCCGGTCTGGGCAAAGCGCCCGACAAGGACAGCCGCGATGCCGATACCTATGAGCACTTCTATGCCTTCACCGATGTTCTGGTCATCGGTGGCGGCGTGGCTGGCCTACAGGCGGCAAAGGCGGCAGCAGCTTCGGGTGCCAAGGTTCTGCTGATTGAGCAGAGCGCACATTGGGGCGGTCGCGCTCCGGTTGACGGCGGCACGGTCAATGATGAGCCTGTGGATAAGTTCGTGGAGCAATTGGTTTCCGAACTCGAAACAATGGACAACGTCACCATGCGCTCCCGCTGCATGGGTGCGGGCGTATATGACCATGGTTACGTGCTGGGCTATGAACGCCTGACAGACCACACGCCGGGCGTGCAAGGCCCGCGCCACCGCCTCTGGCGTATCCGTGCCAAGCAAATTGTGACTGCAACCGGCGCAATTGAACGCCCGTTGTCCTTTGCTGGTAACGATGTTCCGGGTGTGATGCTGGCTTCTGCTATGCGCGATTATGCCGTGAACTGGGGTGTCACCCCGGGCGAGCGTGTCATCGTCGCCACCAACAATGACGACGCCTATCGCACCGCGATTACGCTGAAGCAAGCGGGTGTGGATGTTTTGCGTATTGTTGACGCACGGGCAACGGCTGGACCTTTGGCAGAGGAAGCCCGCCAGTTGGGGATCCGCGTTGATCCGGGCAAGGCCATTGCCAAGGTCAAGGGCGGCAAGCGCGTCAAAAAAGTCGCCATCTGCAACCAGGAAGGTGTTGGCGGCGCACGTGAAGAGGTTGAAGCAGATGCAGTGGCCATGTCGGGCGGCTGGTCGCCGGTCGTTCATATGTGGTCTCATTGCGGTGGCAAGCTGACCTGGGATGACGCGAATGCCTTTTTCCGCCCCGATCCCTCGCGCCCGCCGCTGGGCGCAAACGGTGAGGGCTTTGTTCTGGCCGCCGGGGCATCGAATGGTGCGTTGGCGCTGGGCGATGTTCTGACCGACGCCCACACGGCGGGAAAAGCCGCAGCCAAGGCCGCAGGTTTCAAGCCGAAAAACATCAAGGCTCCTGTTGGCGAAACCACTGCAGAAGCTCCTATGGAGGCTGTCTGGCTGATGCCAGCAAACGCAGAAATCCAGCTGCGCATGAAATCCTGGCTCGACTTCCAGAATGACGTCAAAGTCTCGGACGTCCAACTGGCTGCGCGCGAGGGCTATGAGAGCGTTGAGCACACCAAGCGTTACACCACACTTGGTATGGCGACGGATCAGGGTAAGTTGAGCAACATCAATGGTTTGGCAATTCTTGCTGATGCGTTGGAGTCCGAAATCCCGAAGGTCGGCACCACGACCTTCCGCCCGCCTTATACACCCATCTCGATGGGCGCAATCGGCGGTGAAGCGCGGGGTGAAGTGTTCCAGCCGATCCGACAGACACCAATGCACAACTGGCACGACAAGAACGGCGCCGATTGGGAGCCGGTCGGCCACTGGCGCCGGACCTACGCCTATGTCCGTCCCGGTGAATCCGTGCATGACGCCGTGAACCGTGAGGTGAAGAACACCCGCGAAAACCTTGGCCTGCTGGACGCCTCGACGTTGGGCAAGCTGATCGTCAAAGGCCCTGACGCAGGCAAGTTTCTGGACATGTTGTACACCAACATGATGTCCACGCTGAAGGTCGGAAAATGCCGCTATGGCCTGATGTGCTCGGAAAACGGCTTTCTGATCGACGACGGCGTGGTCGCACGCATCGATGAGGACACATGGCTGTGCCACACCACCACCGGCGGTGCCGAGCGTATCCATGGTCACATGGAAGAATGGCTACAAACCGAATGGTGGGACTGGAAAGTCTATGTCGCCAACGTGACCGAGCAATATGCTCAGGTCGCTGTAGTCGGCCCGAACGCCCGCAAGGTTCTAGAAAAGTTGGGCGGCATGGACGTCAGCCGCGAGACGCTGCCCTTTATGGAATGGCGAGATGGCAAGATCGGCGTGTTCGACTGCCGCGCCTATCGCATCTCGTTCTCGGGCGAGTTGTCCTACGAGATCGCCGTTCCCGCCTCGCAGGGTCAGGCGTTCTGGGATGCCCTGATGGAAGCAGGCAAGGAATTCGGTGTGATGCCTTACGGCACCGAATGTCTGCACATTCTTCGGGCCGAGAAGGGCTTTATCATGATCGGCGACGAAACCGACGGCACCGTGATCCCGCAGGATCTGGGGCTCCACTGGGCACTGTCGAAAAAGAAAGAAGACTACCTTGGCAAACGCGCCCATTCGCGCAGCCATATGGCCGACCCAGAGCGTTGGAAACTGGTCGGGCTTGAGACTGTGGATGGTTCTGTTCTGCCTGATGGCGCATATGCAGTGGGCGAGGGTGTAAATGCCAATGGTCAGGGCAACATGATCGGGCGTGTCACTTCGACCTATTTCTCAGCGAACCTTGGCAAAGGGATCGCTATGGGCCTGATCAAGCACGGCCCGGACCGGATGGGTGAAATCGTCGAGTTCCCGGGCACCGACGGCAAAACGTACAAAGCCAAGATCGTGGACCCGATCTTCTTCGACAAGGACGGGGAGAAGCAGAATGTCTGAACCCATCAGCGCACTGAACCACGCCAGCTATGATGGCATCGCTAATGTCAGGGAATGTGGCCTGCAAGGCATGATCACCCTGCGCGGCGACTTGTCCGACAAAAGCCTCGCCAAGGCCGTCAAGGACGCGACTGGGCAGAATGTGCCCGGTCAGCGCGCGGCGCTGGTCAGCGGCGATACCGGCGTATGCTGGATGTCACCAGACGAGCTGCTGGTGCTGGTCCCTTATGCCGAGGTCGAGGCCAAACTGGCCGCAATGATCAAAGCGTTGGGAAAAACTCACGCACTGGCCGTCAACGTCTCGGATGCCCGCGCGGTCTTCACGATATCAGGCGCCAGCGCACGAGAAGTGTTGGGCAAAGTCGCTCCGGTTGATCTGTCGACCGAGGCCTTCCAACCCGGCCAAATCCGCCGCTCGCGCCTGGCGCAAGTGGCAGGTGCGTTCTGGATGGACGATGCCGAAACCTTCCGCGTGGTCTGCTTCCGTTCGGCTGCGGATTACGTTTTCAAACTGCTGAAGGTTGCGGCGCAACCGGGCAGTGAGGTTGGCGTTTACTGACCAAAACTATTGCGCGTTAGAATTGAACCGTTCGCGATATGCGGGCGGTTTTTTCACGCTTACAGCCTACCATACAAAATCTGTAAGTTAGTGCTTTCCGTTGGTTCAGTGTTGAATTTGTGAGCGTCACACTCATAATCAGAGAAAGTTAACTAAAACTCGCGTATTGCATGTGGACAGCCTGAACTCTAAGTGTTTTTAAGCTAATCAAAAAAGTATACAGGAGTTTGACGTTTAATGAATTTTATCAAGGCAGTCGCATTTTGCGCCTCGATCGTTATTGCATTCCCCGCAGTTGCTATTTCCGAAACGTACAAAGAAAGCTTTGAATGTAATTTTGGCAAAGGTATTGCTAATCGCCCGACCCCTGAGCGCGTGGTCTTCTCAATAGATAGGCTTGGCCGTTCAGCGTTGTTGCAGGAAGTAGACATCCCCAAGATTGACACCAAGTTCAGCACTGGTGAAGTGAAACGCGACTCCCCAAAAGTGCTTTTGATTGGATGGGGCGCACAGAATTATGTTTATACAGCCAGTGGGCGAACATACGCGACGAATGAATCGCGATACGATGCGATTGACCTGCTAAATTTAACATTTACGCTGAATCTGAATCGGAACACAATGAAAGCCATTGTTAAGTCTACCTCCACTTCCAGCTACCTGCCACGTGACGGCTTTGCGAAAGGCAAATGCAAAGTAATCGTGGTACCGGCCTCTTGAAACGTGGGATTGGTATGATGAAGCTTTCTGTTTTTGTTCTGATCGCGGGGATGTTTGCGGCGACTGCGCAGGCTGATGTCAAGAACTACGCATGTGATCTCCATAGCATTGAAGGAAGGGGATGGATTCCTCCCAAGGTTTATCTGAGTGTGGATAGCGAAAACAAACGCGCCCGAGCTTTCGATGGTGCAATACGCGCTTCGAATGAACTAGCAGGCATTTCCCCAGAAACCCCGGCTAACACGAAATTCAAAGTAACGCGAAATGGTGAATATCATTTGTCTTGGCACTTGACCCTACAGGCTAAAGTGTCGGGTAGCTACAGGGTTGCTTACACGGCAACATTCGATCCCAATACCAGCAACTTAAAGCTCCGCGCCAGTTTCCCGCAAGCGAACGCGTCAAACCGACCAAGCGGCAGCGGGGCGTGTAAGCCCGTCTCGTCGCCGAGTTTGTACTGAGAGGCAGATCGGTTGAATCTCTGTTCGAGGGTTTCAACCGGTTAGCAAAAAAGTTTTGAACCCGGAGAGTGCGGAGGCGTCGGTAAAGCACTGTGATCCGGTTCCGGTCGCTTCACTGGTTCGGCAGGTTGGGTAAAATGTAAGAAGCTCTGCCAATTCCTCCATACGATCCAACCGCGTCTTCGAATCCAACAGTCCCGCATGTGTTGAAAGATAAAGGGCTGGGCGCTGTTCCTTCAGCCATGGCACCAGCGTCGGCAGCACGGAAAATTCGGCACCTTCGATATCCATCTTCACCAAAGACACGGCGGACAGATCGTTCACTGCGGCGAACTGATCCCAGGCAATCGTCAGGGTATCGGTTCCGTGCGCGCCGTCGTGCAGAAGGGAGCTGGTAGAATCTCCGGGCTCTCCACGAACCGAGGCCATGCGGGCGACACCGAACTTATCCGACAGTGCGACACCCAAAGCGGAAACGTTATGAATGTCATTCAGGTCGAGGTTCCAAGCCAGGTGACGGAACGCTGTGGGGTCGGGCTCAAAGCACCAGACATGGCGTGCCTTACGCGCACCATAAAGAACTGTGGGCCCGATCCATGCGCCGATATCCAAGTAATCGTTTTCAGGCGAGAGATACTGGTCCATCACGGCAAAGGTTTCAGGCTCCCACTGGCCAGTGGAGGCTTTACGCCAGAACTTTGAATGATAAGGGTCCAGACGAAACGGCTCGCCGTTCAGGTTGCCCGCATAGTAACCGCGGGCGCGGTAGAACATCTTGCGCGCCTGTGTCAGCATCGCCTGCCTCCGGGTTTTCTTGTCTCGGCCCTTGACCTGCGGCGGCTGCCAAAGCATTTAACCTTGGGAACCGCAACTCAAATTTAAACAGGGGGCCGACATGGCTTTTGAACTTCCTGATCTTCCTTATGCACATGACGCGCTGGCAGCCAAGGGTATGTCCGCGGAAACACTGGAATATCACCACGATCTGCACCACAAAGCCTATGTCGACAATGGCAACAAGCTGATCGCCGGCACCGAATGGGACGGCAAGTCGCTGGAAGAGATCATCGTTGGCACATACGACGCAAATGCCGTCGCGCAGAACGGTATCTTTAACAACATCAGCCAGCTGTGGAACCACAACCAGTTCTGGGAAATGATGGGCCCCGGCGACAACGCCATGCCCGGTGAGCTTGAGAAAGCTCTGACCGAAAGCTTTGGTTCGGTTGACGAATTCAAATCGCAGTTCAGTGCGGCGGGTGCCGGTCAGTTCGGCTCGGGCTGGGCGTGGCTGGTCAAGAATACTGACGGTTCGCTGGCCGTGACAAAGACCGAAAACGGCGTGAATCCGCTGTGCTTTGGCCAAACCGCTCTGCTGGGTTGTGACGTTTGGGAACACTCATACTACATCGACTTCCGCAACAAGCGTCCGGCTTACCTGTCGAACTTCCTCGACAATCTGGTGAACTGGGAAAACGTCGCGTCGCGGATGTAATGAATTGAACCGACGCTGGTTTATCAAGGGCCTGCTGGCGGTGACGCTGGCAGGCCTAATCACATCAGTCTACGGGTTTTTCATCGAACCCGCCCTACGGCTGCGCGTGCGAAAATGGCGCGTCCGCCGAGAGGATTGGACAGCGCCACCGATCAGGATTGCCGTGCTGGCCGATTTGCATCTGGGCGAGCCTTTGGTCGGGCTGGACCGAATAAAACAGGTGGTACGGCGCACGAATGCGCTTGCGCCGGATATGATCCTGCTTCTGGGTGATTTCTTCGCAAGCCACAAAGGCGTTTCACGTCCTGTCGAAATGAACGATCTGGCACCGGTTCTTGCTAAGCTTGAGGCCAAGAACGGCGTCTTTGCGGTACTTGGCAATCACGACTGGTGGGATGACCGGCAGGCGCAGCGCCGTGGTGCTGGCCCCAACCGATATGTCGATGCGCTGGAACAGAGCGGAATTACGGTTTTGTCGAATGCCGCCATCAAGCTAGAAGCTCTTGGTATCTGGTTGGCGGGTCTTGAAGATCAGCTTGCGATCTGGCGTAACGGTAAACCGCAGGGGCTGGATGATCTGTCGGGGACACTGGCACAAATCACCGACGACGCCCCGGTTGTGATGATGGCGCATGAACCCGACATCTTCCCTCAAGTGCCCGACAGGGTGGCCTTGACGCTGTCCGGTCATACGCATGGCGGTCAGATCCGCCTGTTTGGCTGGTCGCCGATCGTGCCCTCTAAATACGGCAACAGATATGCCTATGGGCATGTACGCGAAGGTGGGCGTGATCTGGTTGTGTCCGGCGGCATCGGATGTTCCATCCTTCCGGTTCGCTTTGGTGTGACCCCCGAGATCACGGTCATCGAACTGTCTGCCTAAAGGCTTGAGGCTTCGCCAAATCGACCAGCCCCATTTCTTACCCGCATATGTGCGGCAACGATGCACCGCAGCGTTCGGTCAAACACCTACGCGACCTGCCGGGTTTACCTCAGCTTGTCGCGCAGGGCTGTCATCGCTGTCTCCGCATCCTCAGCCCAGATAACAAAGTCGCCCAGTGACCGATCTGCAAATCCTTGGCCGATCACCTGGTGCAACAGGGTTTTCAACGCGTCCCAATAGCCGTTCACATTGACGATCACGATGGGTTTGTCGTGCAAGCCCAGCTGCCGCCAGGTCAGCGCTTCAAACAGCTCGTCCAGTGATCCTGGCCCACCGGGCAGGACCACGACGGCGTCAGAATTCATGATCATGACCTTTTTCCGCTCGTGCATGGTTTCGGTGATCACGAAATGGGTCAGGTCGGTCTTGCCGACCTCTCGTTTGACCAGGTGTACCGGAATGACGCCAAAGGTCTCGCCACCGGCCTGTTGCGCGGCACGGGCAACTTCTCCCATCAGCCCGACATCCCCAGCGCCATAAACAAGTCGCCAGCCTTCCTGTGCAAGCAGGTTTCCAAATTGTCGTGCGGTTTCAGAATAAGCCTTCTCGGCCCCATTGCGTGACCCGCAATACACACAGACGGATTTCTGAGACATGAAAGAGAGGCTCCGGGGTTGTGTCAGAGGTTTTGACCCGTGATAGCGGGATTGATAGATTGGCTCAACTGTCCGCTGGAAGGCTTTTGAAGACAAAGCTTTTGTACGGTGGGGTGAAAGGAAAACAATGGACGCCAAATCGGGAAACGGAAGCTCGGGCAATTTTGTCTGGGGTGTGATTGCGGGCCTGGTTGCCGTGCTGGGCGTTGGGGGTGTGTATCTGTCCGGCGCTTTCACCAAAGCGCCAGAGCCTGAGGCGGGCGCACCGCAGGAACCCGCATCTGTTGCGGCCACACAGCCGCAGGAACAAGTGGCCGAAGCGCCCGCAGGAACCACCACAACAGAACCAGCTGAGCAGGCCGCCGTAACACCGGATGCGGCACCAACCGCTGAACCCGCTGAAGATACGGCTGCAGCGACAGATGTGGTTCCAGACACAGAACCTGCAGCGGCCCCGACGGAAGAGAATGCACCGGCACCCGTGGCCCCCCCGGTTTTGGATCAGATTTTTGTTGAAGAAGACGGAACGGCGCTTTTGTCAGGTGACGCCGAGCCGGGCAGCCAGATTGAGGTTCTGCTGAACGGTGAAACCGTGCACACATTCACGGTGGACAGCAGCGGGCAATTCGCCGAGTTTGTCTCGATCCCCTTCAGCGATTCCGCGCAGGGACTAGTCCTGCACAGCAAAAGCAGCGGGCAAACAACCCGGTCTGATGACTATCTGATCGCCGCCCTGCCCAAGCCGGTCGAGGAAGAGCCGGTTGCGCAGCAAACTGATGCTGCCGATCAGGGCGAAACAGCCGAGAGTGATGAACAAATAGCCGCTGCAGTGGTCGACCCAGAGACCGAAACTCCTGCTGAGACCGAAACATCAGACCCTGTAGCGACCGCGCCGGATACCGGCGAAACGCAGGTTGCCGACGAAGCAGTAGAGACAACTGAAACTGGTCAGCAGATCGCGGTACTGCGGTCGGGCGAAGAAGGCGTTGAGCTCGTGCAGCCGCCCGTGGTTCGGGATACCCCGCCGGAACAGGTCGCGCTGGATACCATCGGGTATTCTGAAACCGGTGATGTCCAGTTGACCGGGCGAGTACAGGACGGCGCGGCCATCAGGGTGTATCTGGACAATCGTCTTGTTGCCGACCTCGCTCCGGAACAGGATGGATCCTGGCGGAGTGATCTGGACGGCATCGACCCCGGTGTTTACACGTTGCGTGTTGACGCGGTGAACACGGACGGGAAGGTCCTCAGCCGGGTCGAAACCCCCTTCAAGCGCGAGCCTGTTGAAGTTTTGGAAGCAGCATCAGGTGGCGGTGACGGAACGGCGGCGCAGGACACCCCGGCAATCCGGTCGGTCACTGTGCAGCGGGGAGACACGCTGTGGGCGATCTCGCGTGACCGCTTTGGCGATGGCATCCTGTATGTGCGCCTGTTCGAAGCCAACCGCGACTTGATCCGCGACCCGGATCTGATCTATCCGGGGCAAATCTTTACGATACCGGAATAATCAACGCGCTGGCCCGTCGCGGGCCAGAGCCTTTCTCTGACCGCAGACAAGGTACGTGATGAGACGAACATCTCCGATGGCCTCGAATGACGGGGTGCAGAGCGGCGGGCGCAGTTCAGGCTGGCGCACAATCCGCAAGGTTGCGCCCTACCTCTGGCCGCAGGACGAGGTTTGGGTAAAGCGCCGCGTGGTTATTGCCATGGCGATGCTGGTTCTGGCCAAACTGATCGCGGTTTATACACCGATCCTTTACAAAGGCGCCGTTGACTCATTGGCAGGTGAAGGCGTGCCGCCGCTAGCGCTGGGCGCAGTGGGTGTGACGGTTGCCTACGGCGTGGCGCGCATGATGACGGTTGGGTTCCAGCAATTGCGGGACGCCGCCTTTGCCCCTGTTGGACAGCGGGCCTTGCGGGCGCTGGCGCTGGAGACGTTCCGACATATCCATAACCTGTCCATGCGCTATCACGTCTCGCGCCGCACCGGCGGGCTGAGCCGTATCATCGAGAGGGGCGTCAAAGGCGTGGAATTCCTGCTGCGCTTCCTGCTGTTCTCAATCGGGCCGCTGATCCTTGAGCTGTTGCTGGTTGCGATCATACTGATGTGGTTGTTCGACGTCTGGTATCTGGTGGTCGTCGCCGTCACCATAGGCCTATATATCTGGTTCACTTTTGCCGTGACCGAATGGCGGGTA
This sequence comes from Ruegeria sp. YKSF131, assembly GCF_059612645.1. NCBI lineage: Bacteria > Pseudomonadati > Pseudomonadota > Alphaproteobacteria > Rhodobacterales > Roseobacteraceae > Ruegeria > Ruegeria sp. YKSF131. The sequence continues at coordinate 13,792 of NZ_JBXWQZ010000012.1, forward strand.
AAGCTGCGGCGTGAGATGAACGATCAGGACACCGAAGCCAATCAGCGCGCCATTGACAGTTTGCTGAACTTCGAAACCGTCAAATATTTCAACGCGGAATCCCGCGAAACTGCACGTTACGACGTGTCGATGAAAGCCTATGCCGGGGCGGCGCTGAAAACCGCCTATTCGCTGGCGTTCTTGAATTTTGGCCAATCCTTCCTGATCACCTGCGGCCTGATCGGAGTCATGGTTCTGGCCGCAATTGGCGTTCAGAATGGAAACCTGACCGTGGGCGATTTTGTCATGGTCAACGCGTATATGATCCAGATTACCGTTCCATTGAACTTCCTGGGGACGGTCTATCGCGAGATCAGGCAATCGCTGGTAGATATGGGGCAGATGTTTGATCTGCTCGAACAACCCGCCGAAGTCATCGATCACCCCGATGCACCCGACCTTGCGGTCAATGGTGGCGAGGTAACACTTGAAGATGTGCATTTTGGTTATGACCCTGAAAGGGAAATCCTCAAGGGTGTTTCCTTGACGGTTCCGGCCGGACAGACGGTCGCGATCGTAGGGGCGACGGGGTCTGGAAAATCGACCATCGGGCGGCTGTTGTTCCGGTTTTATGACGTGACCAAAGGCGCGCTGAAGATCGACGGGCAGGATGTTCGGGATGTGACCCAAACCAGCCTGCATGCCGCGATCGGCGTTGTGCCACAGGATACGGTGCTGTTTAACGACACCATTCGCTACAACATTGCGTATGGGCGCGACGATGCCACCCCGGAGGATGTCGAGGCCGCAGCCCGTGCCGCCCAGATTCATGACTTCATCACTTCGCTGCCTGACGGATACGACACCATGGTGGGTGAGCGCGGCCTGAAACTGTCCGGCGGCGAAAAGCAACGGGTTGGCATCGCGCGGACATTGCTGAAGAACCCTCCGATCCTGTTGCTGGACGAGGCGACCTCGGCCCTGGATACCGACACGGAACAGGATATCAAGGATGCGCTGGCGCGCGCTGGGGAAGGGCGGACCGTGATCACGATTGCCCATCGCCTCAGCACCATTGCCGAGGCTGATCGGATCGTGGTTCTGGAAGCTGGCGAGATCATCGAACAGGGCACCCATGACGAGCTGTTGGCGCGGTCCGGGCGATATGCTCAACTGTGGAACCGCCAGCAATCCGACAGTGAGGCCGCCTGAGGGGCTCATCTTGCCCTGCGGAATGTGCTAGGATGCGCCGTGCATGTAGGTGGACGCCATGATCAATGGATTAGCAAGACGATTAGTATCTGTAGCCGTTGTGGTTCTTCTCCCGGCTATGGTCGCGGCTGACCCGATTGAGGGCGTGTGGAAGACCGAACCTGATCGAAAGAACCTGATCTCGCATATCCAGATATCCGCCTGCGCGGACAAGTTCTGCGGCACGATACTTTCGGCTTTTGATTCTTCCGGCAAAGAAGTTCAAACGCCGAATATCGGGAAAAAGCTGTTCTGGGACGTGTCGAGCGAAGGCGGCGGAAAATATGGTGGGGGTGAGTTCTGGGTTCCCCTGATCGACGTTGATGCTGTTCCGCAGATGACGTTGCAGGGTGACAAGCTCATGGTCAAAGGCTGTGAACATTCGATTTGCGCGCACCAGACCTGGTCCCGACTGTGACGACAGAAAACGAAAAGGACCGGAAATCCCGGTCCTTTCATTCTTATTCTGCGGCTTTTAGCGGCGATCCAGGAATTTGATCCGTGGGCTCGTCTTGCAAACCGGTCTCGGATTGGTGCGGCTCATCCCACACAATCTCGGTCGCCTGTAGTTTGCGGGCCGAGCGACCAATAGCCATGTCCTGCGCGATCTTACTGGACCGCCCCGCGGTCATACGGGCAAGCCCGCGGCTGAGCCAGACAGCGTAAGTCGTCACCCAGACACGCAGCGCCAGAAGCGACGGCGTCACGATCAGGGTGAGAACAGTGGCGATGCCAAGACCAAAGACAACCGCTGTGGCCAGCTGTTTCCACCACAGAGCGGTGGGACTGTCGATGGAATAGCCGCCATTGATAAAGTCCAGCGAAAGCCCAAACATCATTGGGGTCAGACCTGCCATCGTGGTCAACGTAGTCAGCAGAACCGGGCGGATACGCGATTCCGCGGTGCGGACGATTGCCTCGATCCTTGGCATATAGGCGCTGTATTCCTGATAGGTATCGATCAGAACAATGTTGTTGTTCACCACAATTCCTGCCAGAGCAACGATGCCGGTGCCGGTCATGATGATCGAGAAGGGTTGCTCCATCACGATCATGCCGATCAGAACCCCGGTGGTCGAAAGAACAACTGCCAACAGCACCAACACCGAATTGTAGAACGAGTTGAACTGGGCGAGCAGGATCACGAACATCAGCCCCAAAGCACCCATGAAGGCATTCACCAGAAATGCGCCGGATTCTTCCTGCTCTTCCTGATCACCGGTCCATTGCCAACTGATCGAGTTGGCGAAGGGGCTGGTTTCCAGCCATTCGGTCAGTACTGCGATCCGCTCATTCGGGTTGATCAGGGCGAACTGCGCGTCTCCCGCGTCAATCACGCTACGTAGCTGGTCTATATTCTTTGCACCGGTCAGTTGAACCAGCTCGTAGGACTTTCCTACGTCGCCGTCCAACACGGTGCCGGTTGGAGTGTAGCCGTCGGTCACTTCGCGCATTATAGCCAGACGTTCTTCTTTCCCGTCCGGCCCTTTGGTCACAACCTTGCTCAGACCCGGTTCAACATCCGCTTTGACGTCATAGTAACGTTGCTGGTCGACACGGTTGATCTGGGCCAGTTTGGCCACGGGTTCCCGGGTCACGAAGTTCGACAGCGGAACCAACCCGTCCGGAGTGCGGACCTTGAGCGTATCCAAAGTCGACAGCACGCGATCCTCTTCCGGCAATCGGACACGGATCTCGATCTCTTCATCCGTATTGTCTGGGCGCATCTCACCCAACAGGATGCCGCGTGTCACAAGCTGCACCATGGCACCAACAGTGGCTACATCAGCGCCGAACCGACCAGCTTTGGCCACGTCGACATCGATCTGCCAATCGATACCAGGCAGGGGCAGGGTATCTTCGGTTTTGATCAGCCCCGGCGTTTCGTCAAAGACCTGGCGCGCGGCGACGGTGGCCGATCTCAATTCGTCCCAACCGTCCCCCTTGATACGCAGGTGAACCGGTTTGGCCGAGGCCGGGCCCTGTTCCAATGCCAGGATTTCAACAACGATACCGGGTATTGTCGCCAGTTTGGCATTAAGTTCGCCGATTACGTAATCGCCATCATATTCGGGTGCCACAAAGTGGCGCTCAAACAATCCCCACAAAGCGGATTCCGAAACGTTCGGACGATCTTCCCATGGGATAATTTCAAACTGGACCCGCCCCACCGTGTCCGCCGGTGCCTGCGCGCCGCCGGTATTCTGGTCAAGACCGCCTTCGCCGGCAAAGGAAAAGACGTTGATTACCGCCGGATGAGATCCAATGATCTGTTCGGCCTGCAGGACCATCTTGTCTTTTTCAGCCAGTGACAGGTTGCCACGGGCACGGACGTAAGCTGTTGCCTGTTCCGGTTCGCTTTCAACGAAAAATTCGACACCTCTTGATTCCTGTGGGAACCAGACGAAGGTCACAAAATACACGGCAGAGAAAACTGCCGCCAGCGACACGATCGGCATGATCGGGTTTCCGACAAGGAACCGGATCACATGCCCGAAAGGTGTGTGTTCGTCAGCGGTGTGGACGTGGTTTTCTTCCGCCCGTTCGAACTTGGCCGCGCTCAGTGTTACAGACCCGGCAAAGGCCCCGAACAGGAACAGCAGGGCACCAGCGACCACTCCTCCGGGCAGTAGATAGTCAGGGTTCAGAACCTGCATCGCACCCAGGAAGATCATATAAAGCGACGGGGGCACCATCACTGCCCGAACCCACCACCGGGTACGCGCACGGAGCCAGTTCGAAGACCGGTCGAAAACGCGGCTCAGACGCCCCGAAACACCGCCCATGACCGGCAGGTAGATCAGCGCCACAATCAGCGACGCCGACAGAACAAAGATCAGTGTGACGGGCAACATCCCCATGAATTCGCCCGGAACACCGGGCCAGAAGAGCATGGGCAGGAAGGCACATAGCGTCGTCGCGGTCGAGGATACGATGGGCCAGAACATGCGTTGGGCCGCCTCAACATAGGCATGCATCGGGCCGACGCCTTCCTTTATTCTCTTGTCAGCATATTCCACGACCACGATGGCACCGTCGACCAACATCCCTACGGCTAGAATGAGGCCGAACATCACAATGTTCGAGATACTGATGCCCATGACCGCCAGAAATGCGAAACACAGCAGGAATGAGGTCGGAATTGCAAAGCCCACCAAAAGCGCTGCCCGCGTACCCAAAGAGGCCAGAACCACGATCATCACCAGAGCGATTGCGGTCAGAACCGAGCCTTCAAGCTGGCTGACCATCGAACCGACAATGCGGCTCTGGTCGTTCGACGTTCCAAGCTCGACCGCGGCCTGAAGCTCGGGCGGCCATTTGGTCTTGGCCTGAGCTATGGTTTCTTTCACCTGCGTAACGGTGTCGATCAGGTTATAGCCCTTGCGTTTGACAACTTGCAGCGCGACGGTCGCCTCGCCGTTGAAGCGGGCGGTACCTTCGCGATCTTCAAATGTGTAGTTGATCTGCGCAAGCTCACCCAGCGTTACAACCCGGTCGCCATTGACCTTGATCGGCAAGCCATAAACATCCTGCGCCGTTTTGAACGACGATGGAATCTTGACCGAGAATGTACCCTGGGCAGTTTCGACCTCGCCTGCCGCGATCAGCTGGTTATTGTTTCGCACGACATTGATCAGCTCGTCTGCGGTCACGTTGTATGCTTCAAGCCGCAATGGGTCGATAACGACCTCAAGCAACTCGTCACGATTGCCCGCGATACCCGCTTCGAGAACGGAATCCAGCGCCTCAAGCTCGTCCTGCAAATCCTTGGCGACACGGGCCATTGTGCGTTCCGGAACGGCACCGGTCAGATTGACGATGACGATCGGGAACTCGGAAAAGTTGATTTCCGTCAGCGAGTATTGTTCCGCACCTTCGGGAAAATCAGCCTGGGCCGTGTTCATGGCATCGCGCACGTCCGCCATGATCGAGGTCTTGTCCCAGCCGAATTCAAACTCCAGCGCGACCCCGGCATAACCTTCGGCCGCAGTCGACGTCATTTCCTTGAGCCCGTCGAGATCCGCCAGTTCGGTCTCCATCGGCTTGACCAAAAGGTTTTCTGAGTCTTCCGCTGAAATCCCGGGAAACTGCACCGAAACGAAAAGGGCAGGGATTTCGATATCCGGCTCACCCTCTTTCGGAAGCGAGACATAGGCAAAGCCGCCTACGACCAGCGAAATGGCGATGAACGCCATTACCATTCGGGCCCTGCCTGCGGCCCATGCGACGATACCCGTCATTGCGAGGCTTCCCGATAAGTTGGTGCAACGGTAACACCGCGGATCACGAATTCCTGCCCGACCACAATGATATCAACCGTTTCCGGCAAGCCATCGATCCAGACACCTTCGGCTGTGTCGCGCAAAATGCGGACCGGCATGAAATCAACCACATTGCCTGCACCAACTGTGCGCACACCCAATTGACCTTCGTTGCTGAGTGTCAGCGCCGATTGCGGCAGCAGGTGGGCTTTCGTACCTTCAGCCGCGATGAGGATGGTGGCTGTCTGACCGTCGCGAATGGTCAAGTCGGGGTTCGGAACGGTGATTTCCACCTCGAATGTACGTGTTGTCTCGTCCGCTGACCGGCTGAGGAACGTGACCCGACCGCCCAATTGCCGACCGGTCACAAGCGTTGCCGAAGCCTCGGACCCGACAAGCACCCGGTTGACCTCGGTCTCGGGAACGAAGCCGACCAGCTTGATCGGGTCCAGTTGAATGACAGTCGCGCAAAGCGATCCGGGTTGCATTAGGCTGCCCAGTTCCGCGGTGTCGCTTTCCAGAAAACCTTTGAAGGGGGCTTTGATGGTCAGGCGGCCAATCTCTCGCTGTGCGGCCTCGACTGCTGCTGCGGCGGCTTCGATGCCCGCGCGCGTGGCCTCCAGCCCGGCTTCGGCGGATTTCACACCGGCTTTTGCAGAGCTCATCACAGCTTCGCTGGAAATCCGGCGGGTTTCCGACGCATATCCGGTTTCAGCCAGCTTGCGTGAGGCTGTCAGATTGATCTCGGCCTCGGCCACAAGCGCATGTGCCTCTATCAGGCGTGCTTCGGCTTCGGGAATGCGGCTTTGGGCTTCCAGCTTGCCCGCCATGGCCTCGGCCAGTTGTGCCGGGCGCGTGCCGGGGTCAAGTTCGCATAATATATCGCCCGCCTCAACAAACGCACCTTTGCGTTTGGGCTCAGAGACAACGGTGGACGTGGTTTCCGCAAGCACTTCGACCTGCCGGTTCGCCTTCGTCTGCCCGCGCAGCAGCACGGCGCTGTCAATTTCGCGCGCTTGCGAGCGCACGGCGACAACGCCCACGGCAGAGATATCGGAGTTTTCGGTTTCCGTGGCTTCGACTTGTGTTGCTTCCACGGCATCACCGCGTCCGGCAAAGGCGAACAAGGTGTCACGTTCAAACACCAGAAAATACAGTGCAACAATCACGAGAAGGGCGTTGATGAATGAAATCAAACGCATAAAGTGTTTCTCCTAAGAATCTGCGCCATTAATACTTGGGCTGTCACGCCATGAAATGGGGTCTGTTCGGCATCTTTTCCATACTGAACTGAATAGTTCGGTTTGCATTTTTTCGCAAGAGGGAAGCAAAGCGGTGAAAATGCGCATATTCGGACCCTTGGCTTGGCGTTGGTGCCGGGGTATGACATGGCGCACTAATACAAGATAGACAGCCCGGGGGCTTGGATGAGCGATATAGACAGTTTCATTGATGAGGTCACCGAAGAGGTGCGCCGTGACCGGATCTATCTGTTGCTGCGTCGCTGGGGCTGGGTGGGTGTCGTCGCCGTCGTGTTGATCGTCGGCGGTGCCGCTTTCAATGAATACCGCAAGGCGCGGGACACGGCGCAAGCTCAGTTATTGGGTGACACGATTCTTGCTGCATTGTCCGAAAATGACCCGGCGGCAAGGGCTGCTGGTCTTGCACAGGCAGAGGCGATGTCACCGGGCGGGAAAGCCGTGCTGGACATGTTGTTGTCTGCGTCACAGGTCGAATCCGGATCCCGAGAGGACGCGGTCACCAGCCTGAACGCGGTTGCCGTTCAGGGCGACCTGCCCGAGATTTACCGCGCGATTGCAAGCTTCAAGTCGCTGCTGTTGCAAGGCGATACCTTGCCTGCCGCCGACCGGCGGCAACAGTTCGAGGCGTTGGCGGCCCCCGGAGCGCCGCTGCGGCTGCTGGCGGAAGAGCAGTTGGCTCTGATTGACGTGGCCGAGGGGAATGTCGATGCTGCGCTGGATCGATTGCAGGCGCTACGGCAGGATGCAGAGGTTGGGATCGATCTGCAACAGCGCGCGGCGCAAATGATCATTGCTTTGGGTGGGGAACCTGAACCATTGGTGGCGCAGCAAGGCTGACCAGGCGGGACAAAAGACTTAACGACAGGCGAGTTCGGAATATCATGGTAACAAGATTTTTTTCCCGTACGGGATTGCCTTTTGCGGCTCTGGCCTTGACAGCACTTGCGGCCTGTGAACCGCCCGAAGCCATTCTGCCCGGTGAACGCGAGGATATTCGCCCTGTTTCAGATCTGGAAACGGTCGAAAAGCGCGGCTCGCAACCGATCAGCCTGCCGGCGCAACAGGTCAACGCCAACTGGTCACAAAGTCCGGGAACGTCCGCATACCGAACCACCCATGCCGCTTTGCGCGCAACACCACAACGGATCTGGTCTGTTTCGATCGGGCAGGGCGACTCGCGCAAGCAACGCATAACTGCCGAGCCGGTGGTTGCGGGCGGATTGATCTTTACACTGGATTCAGGAGCGTCGGTTTCAGCGGTCACCCAGCAGGGGCAGTTGGCATGGGAAACCGATCTGATCCCGCCAAGTGATGGCGACTCGGATGCAACAGGGGGTGGTTTGGCTTATGCCGACGGCGTCCTTTATGTGTCGTCAGGGTTCGGTCGGTTGACCGCGCTGGACGCCAAATCGGGTGCCGTGCGCTGGCAAAAACGCCTGGAAGCGACCGGCAGCGGCGCTCCGCTGGTGAACGACGGGCTGTTATACGTTGTGGCCGGAGATGAAACCGGCTGGGCTGTAAACACCAAGGACGGACGCATAGCCTGGCAATTCGAAGGCACACCCAGCGTCGGGAACGTTCTGGGTGCGCCTGCGCCTGCAATCGCATCTGATCTGGCGGTATTTGCCTTTGGCTCGGGTGACGTGGCGGCCACTTTCCGCCGCGGTGGTATCCGCCGCTGGAACGCGTCTGTTGCAGGGGGGCGTCGCGGGCGCGCCGCGGCGCAAATCGTCGATGTGACTGGTGGTCCGATGGTTGTCGGCAACAGTATCTACATCGGCAATCACTCGGGCCGGACCGTCGCATTTGATGCCGCTTCCGGTGAGCGCCGGTGGACAGCAGACGAAGGTGCGGTCGATACGGTCTGGCCTGCGGGCAACAGCATCTTCCTGATCAGTGATCGCAGCCAGCTGGTGCGTCTGAACGCGGCGGACGGGTCTGTCATCTGGGCGCAGGATCTGCCGGGCTTCGTCAAGGACAAGCGTGGCCGCCGGGGACCGATCTTTGCGCATTACGGCCCAATTCTGGCCGGGGGTCGTATTGTGGTTGCGTCCAACGACGGGTTTCTGCGGTTCTTCAATCCAGTTGACGGAACACTGGTTCATCAGGCTGAGGTTCCCGGAGGCGCGACAGCATCCCCTGTTGTGGCCGGGCAGACGCTGTATGTTGTTTCGACCAAAGGTGATCTACACGCTTTCCGTTGACGGCAAGATGCGTTAAAGGGCGCAACTTGAGTCTTGAAGGTAGAGTATCATGTCGCTGACCCTCGCCATCGTGGGGCGCCCGAACGTGGGCAAATCCACATTGTTCAACCGCCTCGTAGGCAAGCGTCTGGCGCTGGTCGACGATCAGCCCGGTGTGACGCGTGACTTGCGCGAGGGCGAAGGGCGTCTGGGCGATCTGCGCTTTACCGTGATCGATACGGCCGGACTTGAAGACGCGACAGATGACAGTTTGCAGGGCCGGATGCGCCGTCTGACCGAACGCGCGGTAGACATGGCCGATGTCTGCCTGTTCATGATCGATGCGCGGGTCGGGCTGACGCCCACGGACGAGATGTTTGCAGAAATCCTGCGCAAACGGTCCAAGCATGTAATCCTTGCGGCCAACAAGGCCGAAGGCAGCGCAGCGGATGCCGGGGTGCTCGAGGCATATAACCTGGGTCTGGGTGAACCTGTGCGTCTTTCTGGTGAACATGGCGAAGGGATGACAGATCTTTATGCTCGGCTTATGCCTTTGGCCGATGCAGCCGAGGAAAAGCAGGTCGAAGAAGCCCCAAAAACTGATATTGAGCTGGATGAAGACGGTGAGGGCGAAATGCCCCTGATCACGTCTGCCAAGCCGTTGCAGGTGGCCGTGGTTGGCCGTCCGAATGCGGGCAAATCCACGCTGATCAACAAGATCATCGGCGAAGACCGCCTGTTGACGGGGCCCGAGGCCGGGATCACCCGTGACGCTATCAGCCTGCGGATCGATTGGGCCGACCCGGACGGAGAAAGCACTCCGATGCGGATCTTTGACACAGCAGGAATGCGCAAGAAAGCAAAGGTACAGGAAAAGCTGGAAAAGCTTTCGGTGTCAGACGGCTTGCGCGCGGTGAAGTTTGCCGAGGTTGTCGTCGTACTTCTGGACGCGGCCATTCCATTTGAACAACAGGACCTGAGAATTGCCGATTTGGCCGAACGCGAAGGCCGGGCTGTTGTTGTTGCCGTAAACAAGTGGGACGTCGAGGAAAACAAGCAGGAAAAGCTGCGGGAACTGAAAGATGCCTTTGATCGCTTGCTGCCGCAGCTGCGCGGGGCCCCTCTGGTTACCGTCTCGGCGAAAACGGGTCGCGGGCTTGAGAGATTGCGCGCCGCCATCCTGCGCGCCCATGACGTCTGGAACCGCCGTGTGCCAACCGCGGCGTTGAATCGGTGGCTGACTGCCATGCTGGAACAACACCCGCCGCCAGCCCCACAGGGCCGCCGCATCAAGCTGCGCTATATGACCCAGGCGAAAACGCGGCCGCCGGGTTTTGTTGTGATGTGTTCTCATCCCGATAAGATGCCCGAAAGCTATACCCGCTATCTGGTCAACGGGTTGCGTCAGGACTTTGACATGCCTGGCACCCCAATCCGCCTGACGCTGCGCGGGCAGGGCGACAAGAACCCATATAAGGGTCGGCGCAAGAAAAATGCGGGCGCGCTGGCCAAGCATCTCAAGGGCCGCGCGTAACTGCGCCAATTTTCAGCATCTTACCTCACGGGGGCGTGACAGTTTCTGTTCTCCGCGCTAGCATTCATGCGTGTGCATTTGTTTGGGCACGCACTGCTTGCATGCGGACTAGCCGCACCTAGATTTGAACAGAAAACTGAACGGCCATCGTAAGGAGACGGCTGGATGGATTTGAGGGAATATACAAGACATTACGCGGTGCAGGACAACAGATTGGCCGCGGCAAGTTATTTTGGCACATTTGCGGTGTATTTCGCGTCGCTGACCCTTGCGATCACCTTTGTTGATCGCTGGTACATCATGATACCCGCCGGGATAGTGTTCGCCTTTGCCGCAGTACGGCTTTATGTGCTGCAACATGATTGTGGGCATCACTCTCTGTTTGAAACACGGATTCAAAACGAATGGGCAGGGCATGGTCTGTCACCTTTCACTTTCGCCCCGTTCGAGGTGATGAAGCAGAACCACAATCTGCACCATGCGGGCATCGGAAATCTTGAACATCGCGAGACAGGTGAAATTCATACGATGACTCTGCGAGAGTGGAATGCGGCTGATTGGAAAACGCGTTTTTTTTACAGGCTGTATCGCAATCCGTTCATCCTGGTTCCGGTCGGCGCGTTGTTCACCTACTTCATCCGATACCGCTGGCCCAAGAATACGGCGCGTTTTGGCGCTAAAGGTGTGGTGTTGCACAACCTGTCGATCATCGTGTTTCTAGGATTGTTGTATCTGATTGCGGGTATGACCGGCATTTGGGTCTGGTTGGTGTTTTCCTTTTTGGGTGGAATGCTGGGCGTCTTCCTTGTTTATCTTCAGCACAACTTCGAAGATACCTATTGGGATCGCCGCCCCGATCTGAACCCTCAGACAGCAGCGCTTGAGGGATCATCCGCACTGGATTTCGGATGGTGGTTCGATATGGCTGTGGCCTGCATCACGTTGCACGACATCCACCATTTCAACGCGCGTATCCCATCATATCGCCTGCGTGCCTGCCATTATAACCTGCCGCCGGAATACACCCCGCGCCGGATTAAGTTTCCCGAGGCCGTGGCCGCATTGAACCTGAAGCTATGGGACGAAGATGCCAAGCGCCTTGTACCCTTTCCGAGAGACAACCGAGCCGCTAGTCTTGCCCATAACTAAGCTGGCAGAACAGGGGTTATCACTACGCTGCTTGCTGCTTCGTATATCCGGTGTATATACGAAGTTATAGAACGACACAGAAAGGACCCATAATGACCGCAGTGACCGATATAAAAGGTGTAGGAGACTCGCTTGGCCAGGCCCTTGTTGCCAATGGCTTCAAGACCGCCGAGGCAATAGCCAAGGCCGCTCCTGCTGATTTGGTCAAGGTCCCTCGGATCGGTGAGGCGCGCGCGTTGGTTTTGATTGCATCTGCCAAAGAAGCCGTTGCCGCAAATCCGGTTGCTGCGAAGCCAACAACACGCCGAACTGCGGCCCGGACTCCGGCGGTACGCAGGCCTTCCGCACGCAAAGCCGCGTCCCGCAAAACAATCGCCGCAGCCGCAGCCGAGAAACGGGTCGAGGAAGCCGCACGCAAGGCGGCAGAAGAAAAAGCAGCGGCCGAAAAAGCCGAAGCTGCGGAAAAGAAAAAGGCCAAAGCCAAGGCCAAGGCTGAAAAAGCCGCGAAGAAGCGTAAAGAGATGGAAGCCGCCTTTTCAAAGGCGAAGGACAAAGTGAAAGCCAAATCCAGCAAGGACAAAAAGTCCAAGAAGGACGGGAAAAAGAAGGACGGCAAGAAAGGCGGAAAGAAGAAGGACAAGAAAAAAGCAAAGAAGTAAACTTCTTCGCCTTCTGCTGATGTCCTTACCGGTGCCCGACGGCGCCGGTTTTGTTTGTCAGGCCAAAGAACCGTCCGATTGCAGGGTCAGCTTGCCGCCCAGATAGGGGCCAAGTACCTCGGGCAGCGAAACAGTTCCGTCTTCATTCTGCCCATTCTCCAGAACAGCGATCAGGCAACGCCCGACAGCCAGACCGGAACCGTTCAGAGTATGAAGGAATTCGGGTTTGCCACCACTTTCTGGCCGGAAACGGGCATTCATTCGACGCGCCTGAAACGCACCTGTGGTCGAGACCGAGCTGATCTCGCGATAGGTGTCCTGTCCGGGCAGCCAAGCTTCGATGTCATAAGTGCGGCGCGCGCCAAAGCCCATATCACCGGTGCACAAAACAACAGTGCGATAGGGAATACCCAACTGTTCCAGCAGATCCTCGGCGCAGCGCAACATGCGCTTTTGCTCGTCATCTGACGCGTCGGGATGGGTGATCGAGACCATCTCGACCTTTTCGAACTGGTGCTGGCGCAGCATCCCTGCGGTGTCCTTGCCTGCACTTCCGGCCTCGGACCTGAAACAGACGGTATGGGCGGTCATACGGATGGGCAGGGCAGACTCTTCGAGAATGTCACCAGCCACTGAATAGGTCAGTGTAACCTCGGAGGTCGGGATCAGCCACCAGCCATTGGTCGTCTGATAGCTGTCGTCGCCGAATTTAGGCAATTTATCCGTGCCATACATCGCCTCATCCCGGACCAGAACCGGTGTCTGCATTTCTGTCAGACCGTTCTTGTCGATATGCGTGTCCAACATGAACTGGGCCAGCGCGCGGTGGATGCGGGCAACCCCCTTGGACAGATTCACGAACCGGCTGCCGCTTGTTTTAGCGGCGGTTTCGAAATCCATCGCGGCTGCGACGGCGGGAATGTCGTAATGCTCTTTCGGTGCAAAGCTGAAATCACGCGGGGTGCCCCAGCGGTTGACTTCGACATTGTCGTTTTCGTCCGCGCCTTGCGGCACGTCATCGGCGGGCAGGTTGGCGATGCGGGCCAGTTGATCGGTCAGCAAGGCATCCAGATCCTTGGCCTCGGTCTGCATCCGGGCGACTTCGGCCTTTTTCTCGGCGACAAGCGCGCGCAGGCGTTCGAATTCAGCCTCGTCGCCGCGTCCCTTAGCAGCGCCGACTTCCTTGCTGGCCTTGTTTTGTTCGGCCTGTGCAGTTTCGGCAGCCAGAATCTTGGCACGCCGGCTTTCGTCCAGCCTCAGCAGATCTGACGACACCGGCGCGTCCCCACGGCGCGCTAGGGCGGCGTCAAAGGCGGCAGGGTTTTCGCGAATGGCGCGGATGTCGTGCATGTCTCAGATCCTTGAATGCGTGAATCACTGAACCCGCTTATGCACCATCTGCAGGGCAGGGTGTAGCACCGGTTACGACTTATCAGCGTCTTCGTGGGTTTCATGCGTCAGGTGGCCATCCCATGCCCCGGCCGGTATTTTTGGCTCGGGCGGGTCGGCCACATAAGAAGGCGTCATGATCTGCACATTGTTCTCGTTAAATACAGCGACAATGTTTCGATGCAGGTCCGAGCGGATTTTGGGGATGATGCTGCCACGGGTGGTGTAGCCGTTGATCTGATAATTGATCGAGTAATCGGCCAACGCGGTCCACAACACAAAAGGTTCGGGATTGACCTTGATACCTTTGGTGCGGTTGGCGGCCTCGATCAGCATCGCCTCTACCTTCTCAGGGGGTTCTTCGTAGCCGATGCCGACGGTCGTGTGCAATAATAGTCCGTCACCATTGGTTTTCTTTGAAAAGTTAACGACATCTGAGTTCATCAATTGTGCATTGGGGATCGAGATCAGCTCGTTCTTGATCGACTTCAGGTGGGTCTCCATCAGTTTTATCTGAACCACATCGCCGATGTGGTCCCCGATCTGGATACGGTCGCCGATTGAGGTAGACCTGCGGTAAATCACAAACAGCCCGGCCAGCATGTTGGACACGACTGAATTCGCGCCTAAAGACAGCATGGCGCCAACCAGAATGGTCAACCCCTGGAACGCGGCAGAATCTGAGCCCGGAATATAGGGAACCGCAAACACCAGCGCGATCAAAATAACGACGACACGGGCGATGTTGAACGTCGGGTTGACCCAGTGTTTTTCGAAATCACCCATTTCGAACGAACCGGCTTCGACCGCATCAAAGAACACGCGCAGCCCTTTGATGATGTACAACGTGACCCATGTGATCAGGCCCAGCATGATCAGATTGGGGATATAGCTGAGGATGCCCCGGAAGATAAGCAGCACGGGCTCTGTCAGATAGGTCAGCAGAAGCTGTGCGAAATATCTGGTTTCCGCAAAAGCCAAAAGAACAAAGGACAGGTAATAGTAGAAACCGAGAAAGAAGATGATCAGCAGCACGAAGTTCAGACCATAGCGGATAAGGGCCGCGATTGCTTCGGCCTGAACGCTTTTGGCTGTCGCCGTTTCGACATCCTTTAAGTAGCGTTTTACCAGCTTCAATGTGCGACGCCTGATCCGACGGTGCAGCCACAGGATAGTGACAACAAACAGGGCAAATCCCAACGTCCAGGCAGCCGCTTCAATAGCACCGGAAACGCGCGCCTGATCGGTTCGGTTGGCTCGATACGCCTCAATGGATTGTTTGATCGCATTGCCATGCAAAACGCTCAGAACACTTAGTTCCATCTGATCCAGTTCAGCGTCAGCTTTAGTAACGATCGAGATTTTTTGGCCATCGGCCAGAATCCAGATGCCAAACTCGGTCTCTTCATATGTGATCTCGACCAAAGGTGCTTCCGACGCTTCCGCAACCACAATGATCTTGTCCTGTACGCCCTCGGCGCGCTCCGGAGCAGGCAGGGCGCTTGATCCGCGCACCTGAAACAGAATGTCCCCGTCTACTATGACCGGGGCCATGAACGTGTCCGATCCCGCAGTCTCGGACAGGGGGGATTCCGCGGGTGCTTCCTGCGACAAGGCCGCACTGGACAGCCACACGCTCACCGACAGGGCAGTCAGTAAATAAAGCAACGAAAGGAAAGGTTTGAGTGGCCGCGTCATGTGTCCCCCTTCGGATAAACTATACCCGGTATTGGTTATGTTCCTAGGGCATATCTGCAACGTTTTGCCCGTGGTTGCCGGGACATGCCCGTTTTCAGGTGAGTTACATGACCGCCTTTGCTTGCAAACCGACATTTCAAAGCATAGGTTCCGCCCAAATTTGCGGAACTGTGCCGCAAGACTAGAACAAAGGAATGTCCCATGGATGGTGGCGCAATCGCCCAGTTTCTCCCGCTGATCCTAATCTTTGCGATCATGTATTTCCTGCTGATCCGTCCGCAGCAAAAGAAGATGAAGGAACATCAGGCCATGGTTGATGCCGTGCGTCGCGGTGATCAGGTGATCACTCAGGGGGGCGTGATCGGCAAGGTATCGAAGGTCAAGGAAGGCGATAACGAGATCGAGGTCGAAATCGCCGAGGGCGTCAAGATTCGCGTGGTCAAATCGACCATCGCCCAGGTTCTGAACAAGACTGAGCCGGCGAAGTAACTTCGCGCGACAATTCCTTGAAAAGGCAGGGTAATGCTGCAATTTGATACCTGGAAGCGGGTTCTGATCTGGCTGGTCTGCGTGACCGGCCTGCTCATGGCCCTGCCAAACGCATTTTACACGCGGGTCGAACAATCCAACGACGCCAAGGCCGCGATCGAGTTGGGCAACGACACACCCCAGATGCAGGCTGAAGCCGCGCAATGGCCGAGTTGGTTGCCGTCATCCCTGGTCAATCTTGGCCTCGACCTGCGCGGCGGCGCGCATTTGCTTGCCGAAGTACAAGTACAAGACGTCTACGGCTCCCGGATGGAGGCGATGTGGCCGGAAATCCGCGACGCCCTGCGCGATGAACGTGCCACGGTGGGAACCATCCGCCGTCAGGACTCGGCTGCGGATGAGATTCGCGTGCGCATTAGCCAGCCCGAAGGAATGCCACAGGCATTGGAGGTTGTCCGCGGTTTGGCCCGGCAAGTGCAGACCCTGACAGGTGTAGGAGCCACAGATATCGAAGCCCGCGCGGATGGTGACACAATTGTTGTTCAACTGTCCGAAGCAGAAAAACTGGCCTCGGATGACCGCACGGTGCGTCAGGCGTTGGAAATCATCCGCCGCCGGATCGACGAAGTCGGTACACGTGAGCCCACAATTCAGCGTCAGGGGACGGATCGTATCTTAATTCAGGTGCCGGGTATCGGCAGTGCGGGTGAACTGAAGGAAATTATCGGAACAACAGCACAGTTGACCTTCAACCCGGTTGTCGGGCGCGGAACCGATCCGGATGCCGTTGCAGGCGTCGGCGAAAAAATCGTGCCGTCGATTGACGAAAACGGCGTTTATTACACCATCGAATCCGCTCCGGTCGTGACAGGAGAGGAACTGGTCGACGCGCAGCCATCCTTCGATCAGAACGGCCGCCCTGCGGTCAGCTTCCGATTCAACACATCCGGGGCACGCAAGTTCGGGGATTATACCCGTGACAATATCGGCGCACCCTTTGCAATCGTTCTGGATGACGAAGTGATCTCGGCCCCCGTGATCCAAAGCCATATCCCAGGCGGATCGGGTATCATCACCGGTAATTTCACCGTTGAGGAAAGCACCAATCTGGCCGTCCTGTTGCGTGCAGGTGCTTTGCCTGCAGGGCTGGAATTCCTGGAAGAACGCACCATCGGGCCCGAACTGGGGCAAGATAGTATCGACGCAGGCAAAGTTGCCACAATCGTGGCCTTTGTCGCCGTGCTGGTATTCATGGCGCTCAGCTATGGCCTGTTCGGTGTCTTCGCCAACATCGCGCTGATCATAAACGTGGGCCTGTTGTTCGGTTTGCTGTCCCTGATCGGCGCAACCCTGACTCTGCCGGGGATTGCAGGGATCGTTCTGACGGTCGGTATGGCGGTGGATGCCAACGTACTGATCTTTGAACGCATCCGCGAAGAACTGAAATCCGCCAGAGGTCCAGCCCGCGCCATCGATCTGGGCTATGAAAAGGCGTTGTCGGCCATTCTGGACGCCAACGTAACCACTTTCATCACCGCCGTTATCCTGTTTGCCATGGGCAGCGGCCCTGTGCGCGGGTTCGCGATCACTCTGGGCCTGGGTATCCTGACATCGGTCTTCACCGCGATCTTCGTGACGCGCCTGATGGTTGTCATGTGGTTCGAACGCCGCCGACCGAAAACGATCGAGGTTTGATCATGAGACTGAAACTCGTACCGCAGAACACCTCGTTCGACTTTTTCAGTCGCTGGAAGATTTGGTTGGGCATTTCTGCTCTGATGGTGGTCGTGGCCTTTGCTTCGTTCATGCTGCAAGGGCTGAACTTCGGCATCGACTTCAGGGGTGGGACCACGATCCGAACCGAAAGCACACAGCAGATCGACGTAGGCGCCTATCGCGACGCCATCGCGCCGCTGGAGCTGGGCGATGTAACGATCACCGAAATATTTGATCCAAGCTTTGGCCCGGATCAAAATGTCGCGATGATCCGCATTCAGGCCCAAGAAGGTGAGGAAGCAGTTACTGCCGATACGATATCTCAGGTCGAGCACGTGCTTGCCGGTGCGACTGGAAGCAAGATGATCGTGACTTTCGAGGGGCAGAACGGAGGAGCGGTCGATTCCGCTGCGCTGGCCTCAGCTGTTGAAGCTTTGGGTGGTGTCGCAGACGGCGATAGTGAACGACAATTTGTTTTCCCGGCCGGAAGTTCCTTCGAATTGCGTGATCAAATCTCCAATGCAGCAAAATCAGAAGCTGCAATTGGGACGATCACGTATTCTTACGACAATATGAGCTTTCCCTCTGTCGAATCCGTTGGCCCAAAAGTGTCGGGCGAGTTGATCCAGACGGCTGTGATCGCGGTTGTCTTGGCCATCGGTGCCGTCCTTGTCTACATCTGGCTGCGCTTTGAATGGCAGTTTGCACTGGGGGCAGTTGCCGCATTGGTGCACGATGTGATCCTGACCATCGGCATCTTCTCGGAACTGCAAATCCGCTTCGATCTGGCGATCATCGCGGCGCTGCTGACCATCGTCGGCTATTCGCTGAACGACACGGTTGTCGTCTTCGACCGGGTGCGCGAGAATCTGCGGAAATACAAAAAGAAGGACCTGAAAGAGGTTCTGAACGTATCGATCAACGAAACTCTGAGCCGGACGGTGATGACCTCGGTCACAACTTTGCTGGCGCTGATCTCGCTTTATCTGCTGGGCGGGGACGTCATCCGCGGATTCGTCTTCGCGATGATCTGGGGTGTCGTCGTCGGGACCTATTCGTCGGTCTTCGTGGCTTCGACCATCCTGCTTTGGCTGGGGGTCAAGCGCGACTGGTCCAAACCGTCGAACACGGCGGGCAACCAGTTTGCCAATATTGATGCGTGAGGCCCTGCAACAGGCCCTGGCCCTGCCGGGCCTCACTTGGCTGATCCTGACTATCGGAGCCGCGGGACTTGTCCGCGGCTTCACAGGTTTTGGCACCGCGATGATCTTTGTGCCGGTGGCGACCCAGTTCCTGCCTATTGCAGATGTGGTCTTTCTGATGGCCGCCACCGGAATCGCATCAACATTTGCCTTGGCGCCTCAGGCGTGGCGGGATTGCGACAAGGTCGAAATCAGCACTCTGGGCTTTGCTGCAACCGTAACCGTTCCATTGGGGCTGTGGATCATGGTGCAGGTGGACTCGGTTGCGTTGCGCTGGGTTGTCTGTGGCATCACCGGTCTGACCTTGCTGGCCGTGGTTACCGGCTGGCGATGGGAGGGGAAACTGGGACTACCCGGACGTCTCGCCATCGGCGGCAGCGGAGGCATTATCGGCGGCATGACCGGGCTGACCGGTCCGGTTGTCATCGTGTTCTATCTGGCCAGTTCTACAGACGTCCGCAAGATTCGCGCCAACACCATCATTTTTCTGGCATTGCTGGACGTTGTCATCGTTTTCAACATCCTCATCAGCGGTGCCGCAGATTTGTCGATCCTGTGGATTGTGCTGCTGCTGTGCGTGCCTTATCTGATCACTACGCTTATCGGCAAAGCACTGTTCGACCCGAGACTCGAACAGATCTATCGGCTCGCGGCCTATTCGGTCATCCTGATCGCCGTCATTTCCGGGCTGCCGCTTCTGGATTGAAGAAGGGACATCATGCGTCTGAATCAGATTACTTTTACAGATGCCAAACCCGTTGACGGTTATGGCCCCGGTTTTTTCCGAATTGGCGGTGATGTCTTCCACGGCGCTATCCTGACAGGCCCGGCAGGCCCTGCAGAGTGGGGCGGTTATGACGACCGACACCCCCTTCTGGAATTGGTGGGCAGTATCGACGTCCTGCTCATCGGTACGGGCGCGGACATGGCCCACATCCCTCTATCCCTGAGGGTTGAGCTGGAGAATGCCGGACTTGGTGTCGAAATCATGAACTCCCCTGCCGCCTGTCGCACCTACAACGTGCTGCTCGCTGAAGGCCGTCGTATTGCACTCGCGCTGATCCCTGTCTGACGGGATCCTCTTCATCTGGCCGAAAATATCCCGGGGAGTGTGAGGGGCTGGCCCCTCACTCCGACATGAGGCAGCGGTGGTGCGCTGGCATCCTGCGGCAAATCTCGCCTTTTGCCCCTGCTGACAATCCGTTAAGCGGGTCTCATGACTTTGACTGTAACAGATCTGTCGATCACTCGTGGCGGTGTTCCCGTCCTTGAGGGCCTCAGCTTTCAGCTGCCGCCGGGCAAAGCTCTGATCCTGCGCGGCCCGAATGGTATTGGCAAAACGACCCTACTGCGTACGTTGGCTGGCTTGCAGCCTCCGCTGGAAGGCAAGATCGAAGGGGCCGATGACCAGATCGCCTACGCGTCCCATTCAGACGGGCTCAAACCGACGCTGTCAGTGACGGAAAACCTGACATTCTGGGCCTCGGTCTTTGGCACATATGACATCCAGCCGGCGCTGGACGCATTTGACCTGAACGAACTCGCCGACCGTCACGCCGGCAACCTGTCGGCAGGTCAGAAACGGCGTCTGGGGCTGGCGCGGATGCTGGTCACAGGGCGGCCGATCTGGATGCTGGACGAGCCGACCGTCTCGCTGGACAGAAACGCTGTGCAAATGTTTGCCGACGCTGTGTGGGCACATCTGGGGCAGGGTGGGTCAGCCCTGATCGCCACCCATATCGACCTTGGCCTAGATGGCGAGGTTCTGGACGTCGGTCCGAACAAGGCCAAACCCAAACCCATCGACGATTTCGACGGAGGTTTCCTGTGATCGCCCTGTTGCTGCGCGACCTGAAACTGGCTTTCCGCGCGGGCGGCGGGTTTGGGCTGGGTCTGGCCTTTTTCCTGATCGTGACCGTGATGGTGCCGTTTGCGGTGGGGCCGCAATCCTCGCTTCTGTCCACGATTGCGCCCGGTGTGCTCTGGCTGGGGGCCTTGCTGGCCTGCCTTCTGTCGCTTGACCGCCTGCTTGCACTGGACTGGGAAGACGGCTCGCTGGACCTGCTGGCCACGGCACCGCTGCCACTTGAATCGGTTGTCACTGTCAAGGCGCTGGCCCATTGGCTGACCACTGGTTTGCCGCTGGTTCTGGCCGCGCCGTTTCTGGGCGTACTTCTGAACCTGCCGGTGCCGGGGTTCTTCTGGCTGGTCATCTCGCTGTTGATAGGTACCCCGGCCATGAGCGTCATCGGGACATTTGGTGCTGCGCTGACCGTTGGTCTGAAACGTGGCGGGCTATTGCTGTCGCTTCTTGTGTTGCCGCTTTACGTCCCCACCCTGATATTCGGGGCCGAAGTTGCCCGACGCGGTGCAACAGGGATGGAGGTGCAGACACCACTGCTGATGCTGGCCGGGATCACGGCGGCGACCATTGCATTGTTGCCCTTTGCCAGCGCTGCCGTGCTACGTATCAATCTGCGGTGAACCGCGACAAGTTTGATGGATGTCAATTGAGAACCACCCCAACTCGGACTAGATAGGGCCCATGTCAATCGCAGCCAAAGCCAACGCCCTCTGGGAATATGCCAACCCTCGCAAGTTTCTTGAAACCAGCGAACGGGTCCTGCCGTTTTTCTGGATTGTCTCGACCATCTGCATCGTTGTCGGTCTGACATGGGGCTTTTTCTTTACACCGGACGACTACAAGCAGGGGTCGACCGTCAAGATCATCTATCTGCATGTTCCGGCGGCCCTGATGGCGATCAATTGCTGGCTGATGATGCTTGCCACCTCATTGGTTTGGCTGGTGCGTCGCCACCATGTCAGCGCGCTTGCGGCACGCGCTGCTGCACCGATCGGGATCGTAATGACCCTGATAGCGCTGCTGACGGGGGCCATCTGGGGACAGCCCATGTGGGGCACATGGTGGGCCTGGGATCCGCGCCTGACATCGTTCCTGATCCTGTTTCTGTTCTACCTTGGCTATGTCGCCTTGTGGGAAGCTATCGAAGATCCGGATACCGCAGCCGACCTGACCTCGGTTCTGTGTCTGGTGGGGTCGGTCTTTGCGATCCTCAGCCGGTATGCGGTGAATTTCTGGAATCAGGGCCTGCATCAGGGCGCATCGGTCATGCGGGCGGGGGCCGTTACCGGGGCGGATACGGAAGAGAAGGTCAGCAATGTCTTTTTCTACCCCCTGCTGGCCTGCATCATCGGATTTGTTCTGCTGTTCATCGCCTTGGTGTTGTACCGCACCGGAACGGAAATTCGCGCCCGTCGTATCAAGGCGCTACAGGCACGGGAAAGGGTAGGCGGATGATCCCCGATCTTGGAAAATATGCAGACGCCGTTTTGTCGTCTTATGCCGTTTCCATTGCCCTTATCGTGGCACTGGTTGCGTTCAGCGTGATGCGCGGGCGCAAGGTGCGTGCGGAAATGGAGAAGGTCGAACAGAGGATGTCGCGCAATGGCTAAAATCTCGCCCCTGATGATTGCGCCGCCTCTGATTTTTGGCGCATTCGCGGTTCTCGCAGGCATCGGCATGTTTCGCGAAGATCCCAACGCCTTGCCCTCGGCCCGCGAAGGGCAACCGGCGCCGCCCGTGGTTCTCACCGAGTTTCCGGGAAAGACCCTTTTCGACGATGAAACGCTGCGCAACGGAGAGGTCAAGCTGGTCAACTATTGGGCCAGTTGGTGCGCGCCATGCCGCGCCGAGCACCCCAACCTCGAGGCTCTGGCGGCTGAAGGCATCCCGGTTTACGGCATCAACTACAAAGACAAGCTGAGCAATGCCGAGGCTTTCCTGGATGACCTTGGTGATCCGTACACCGCCATGGGCCGCGACGAACAGGGCCGAATGGCGATTGACTGGGGTCTGTACGGCGTTCCCGAGACCTACGTGATCGACGGTGACGGAACGATCATTCTGCGCTTTGCTGGCCCGATTACGCAGCGTGTCATTGCAAGCACCATCCGGCCTGCGCTTGAGAAAGCTGCGGGCGGTTCATAAACGATAGCCTCCCGTTACGGACAAAACTTCACCTGTGATGAACGAGGCCGCGTCCGACGCCAGAAACCTGATCACTTTGGCTATATCCTCGGGCCGTCCGGCCCGGCCCAACGCAGTATCCTTCACGAAAAGTTCTGTCAGTTCTTCCGAACGAGGCGCTTCAGGAATGTTGATCGCACCGGGGGCCACAGCATTGACGCGTATCCCGTTTGGCCCCAACTCTTTGGCCATGGCACGGGTCCACAGGTTCAGAGCCGCCTTGCTGGCACCATAAGTGACAGCATCACGGGGCGGCAACACTGCATTCATCGACGAGATACTGACAATGGCGGCGCCCCGTTCCAAATGTGGCAAAGCTGCAGCCAGCAAAGCAGCGGGGGCTAGCAGATTCATATCCAGAATGGCGCGATGCTCCTCCGCTTGGAACTCCTCTTTTGGCGTCGATCGAACCAACCCAGCATTGTTCACGATCACATCAAGTCGTCCAAACCGCTCCATCACTTGCGCAATCACCGCCGCAGGTTGATCAGGAGCCGTCAGATCCGAACGGATCGCCAAAGCTTCCCCCCGCAATAGCCTCGCCGGAGGGTTGGTGGACAACCAAGTGAACGCCACCCTATGGTCGCGGCTCAACTCCTCTACGATGGCGTGTCCAATACCCCGCGCCCCGCCTGTTACCAACGCCACCTTTTCCATAACCACCTCCTGTTTTCAGAGTGCCGCGTATATCCAACTTCTTCTGCTGAATAAAACTTCGGAGGGCGAGGCAGAGCCTTGCAAAAGAAAGGACGCCCGAAGGCGCCCTCAAAACTTACTTATTCGCTGCGTACCTCAGCCAGCCTTCGCCAGATTTCTCAGCACGTAATGCAGCACGCCGCCGTTTTCGATGTATTCGATCTCAGGCGCGGTATCGATCCGGCATTTCAACTGGATGGTCGTCTCAGCCCCATCTGCATAGGTGATGGTGCAGGGCACGATCTGCAACGGCTCGACCGTATCCAGACCGTGGATCGAGACGGTTTCGTTCCCCTTCAGACCCAGGGTTTTGCGGGTATCTCCACCGGTGAATTCGAACGGGATAACGCCCATGCCAACCAGATTGGACCGGTGGATTCGCTCAAAGCTTTCCGCAATCACGGCTTTGACACCCAGCAGTGCGGTGCCCTTGGCCGCCCAGTCACGGCTTGAGCCCGCGCCGTATTGTTCGCCACCAAACACGACCAGCGGGGTGCCATTGGCCTGAAAGGCCATCGAGGCGTCGTAGATTGATGTCTGTTCGCCATCCGGGCCTTTGGTATAGCCGCCCTCAACTCCGTCCAACATCTCGTTCTTGATGCGGATATTGGCAAAGGTGCCGCGCATCATGACTTCGTGGTTGCCCCGTCGCGAGCCGTACGAGTTGAATTCGCGCGGTTGAACCTGACGGTCGGTCAGGTATTTGCCTGCTGGCGTCGTTGCCGCGAATGACCCCGCGGGTGAGATATGGTCGGTGGTCACCATGTCGCCCAGAATGGCCAGAACTTTGGCGCCTTCGATATTCGAGATCGTGCCCGGTTCCGCCCCCATACCCTGGAAATAGGGCGGGTTCTGGATGTAGGTCGACGTTGGCGGCCAGTCATAGGTTTCCTGTTGCGGAACCTCTACGCTTTGCCATTTCTCATCGCCCTTGAAGACGTCCGCATATTTCGACTGGAACGCTTCGCGGGTTACGGTCGCTTCAACCAGTTCTGCGATTTCGCTTTGGGTCGGCCAAATGTCCTTCATGAAGACGTTGTTGCCGTTCTTGTCCTGACCGATAGGTTCGGACGTCAGATTGATGTCGAGCGTACCTGCCAGCGCATAGACAACAACCAACGGCGGCGAAGCCAGATAGTTGGCGCGGACATCCGGTGAGATACGGCCTTCGAAATTACGGTTGCCGGACAGAACCGACGTGGCGACCAGATCGCCCTCGGAAATGGCTTCAGAGATTTCTTTCTGGATCGGGCCCGAGTTGCCGATGCAGGTGGTGCAGCCGTACCCAACAAGGTTGAAACCGACCTTGTCCAGATCTTCTTGCAGTCCAGCGGCCTCAAGATAGGCCGATACAACCTGCGAACCGGGTGCCAGCGAGGTTTTGACCCAAGGCTTGCGGTTCAGACCCAGCGCTGCGGCTTTGCGGGCCACAAGGCCTGCACCGATCATCACGTAAGGGTTCGACGTGTTGGTGCAGGAGGTGATCGAAGCAATTACAACCTTGCCCGACTCCATGGTGTAGTCTTCGCCCTTGACCGCGACTTCCTTGCCCATCGGGCGCTTGAAGGTCTCTTTCATTTCCTTGGTGAAAGCGGCCTTGGCGTCGGTCAGCGCGACGTAGTCCTGCGGGCGTTTCGGGCCTGAAATTGCTGGAACGATTGTGCCCATGTCCAGCGACAGAGTGTCGGTGTAGATCGGTGCATAATCCGGGCCTCTCCAGAACCCGTTTTCCTTGGCGTAGGCTTCGACCAGCGTGATGCGGTCTTCGTCGCGGCCGGTGTTGCGCATGTAGCGAAGGGTTTCGCC
The DNA here is from genome assembly GCF_059612645.1 of Ruegeria sp. YKSF131. NCBI lineage: Bacteria > Pseudomonadati > Pseudomonadota > Alphaproteobacteria > Rhodobacterales > Roseobacteraceae > Ruegeria > Ruegeria sp. YKSF131. Next base: position 39,115 of record NZ_JBXWQZ010000012.1, read on the forward strand.
GTCGATCGGGAAGAAGCCGCATGTTGCGCCGTATTCCGGCGCCATGTTGGCAATGGTTGCACGGTCAGCCAGCGGCAGGCGGTCCAGCCCCTCGCCATAGAACTCGACGAACTTGCCCACCACGCCCTTCGCGCGCAACAATTCGACAACCTTCAGAACAAGGTCCGTACCGGTGGTGCCTTCGACCATCGAGCCGGTCAACTCAAAACCGATCACCTCAGGGATCAGCATCGAGATCGGCTGACCCAGCATTGCAGCCTCCGCCTCGATTCCGCCAACACCCCATCCCAAAACGGCCATGCCGTTGACCATGGTGGTGTGGCTGTCGGTGCCAACCAGCGTGTCGGGATAGGCAACTTCTTCGCCGTTCTGATCGGTGTCGGTCCAGACCGTCTGCGCCAGATATTCCAGGTTCACCTGATGGCAGATACCGGTGCCGGGAGGCACAACGCGGAAATTGTTGAACGCGTTCTGACCCCATTTCAGGAACTGATAGCGTTCCATGTTGCGCTCGTATTCGCGGTCGACGTTCATCTGGAACGCACGCGGGTTCCCGAACTCGTCGATCATGACCGAGTGGTCGATAACCAGATCGACCGGGTTCAGCGGGTTGATCTTCTGTGCGTCACCGCCCAGGCCTTTGATCCCGTCGCGCATGGCGGCCAGATCGACCACCGCGGGAACACCGGTGAAGTCCTGCATCAGCACACGGGCAGGGCGGTACGCAATCTCGCGCGGGTTCTTGCCGCCATTGGCACCCCATTCGGCAAATGCCTTGATGTCATCGACCGAGACCGAAAAGCCGCTGTCTTCAAATCGGAGCATGTTTTCCAGCACGACTTTCAACGCGGCAGGAAGGTTGGAGAAATCACCCAAACCGGCCTGCTGCGCGGCGGGGATCGAATAGTAGGAAATGGATTTGCCATTCACGTTCAGGCTGCGGCGTGTCTTGGCGGTATCCTGTCCGACTTTAATGGGCATCTGGTGGCCTCCCTTCTCAAATGGCTTGGATTTCGGGCATCGCTGAGTGTTATCTGCATCACCCAAGCCGTTGGTTCAAGGTTCAATAGCACTGGATTTGCAATTTTGTATACCATTGCACACATTTAGGCGGCGAATTGCAGAAGCCGCCCTCAAGAAACGTTGATTGGCGGTTGAGCGGCAAAACGGCTATCCCAGAGAACACCCGTTCAATCCGAGAGTTTTTATGTTCAAATCCGCTGCTTTGACCGCCCTCGTATCCTGCCTGTTCGCCACCCAAACCATGTCCGGTGAGGATCCTGTGGTGGTTGAGCTGTTCACCTCACAGGGGTGTTCATCTTGCCCGCCGGCGGACCGGATCATGCATGAGCTGGCGAAACGCGACGATGTCATCGGGCTGGCACTGCATGTCGACTATTGGGATTACATCGGCTGGAAGGACGAATATGCCGATCCTGATCACACGTTCCGGCAACGGGCTTATGCCCGCGAAAACGGAAAATCCATGATCTATACGCCCCAGATGATCATAAATGGTCAGCACGATATCGTCGGCGCTCAGGCTCAGGAGCTCGATCGTCTGATTGATGCGCATCTAACGGCCGCCCCCGAGGCAGCGGTGACCGCGACCCGAGACGCAGACGAAGTGACCGTGAGTGTGACACCTGTGGAATTGCCCGAAGGTGAGACCTATGACGTGCGTATCGTTCAGTATTCGCCCCTGCGCCATGCCTCGATCCGTCGTGGAGAGTTAGCCGGGCGGGAGTTGGATTATGCCAATGTTGTCGAAACCTGGCAGATTGCGGGCCAGTGGGATGGGCAAACACCGCAGACTTACTCGGCGCAGCTGGAACCAGACTTGCCAGCCGTCGTGCTTGTGCAAAGGGCCGGTCACGGGCCGATTGTTGCCGCGACATGGGCCAAGTGATCAGGGCAGGTTGTCCGGTTGGACGCCAAGCCCGTTCCAGCTTTTCCAGCGCCGATGGATCCAGAACCACTGCCCCATATGCTGCCGCACTATCTGTTCCAGATCGTCATTGGTGAACTGAGTCATCGTCTTTGGGTCCGTGTGCGGAACGGGATCATGCAGGATGATTTCAAAGTCGATGCCATTAGGCTGGCGCACGGCATAGCACGGTATAAGTACGGCCTTGTACTTGATGGCCAGTTCTGCGTTCAACACGGATGTCACGGCAGGCTTGCCGAAGAATGTCAGCTCTTCGCCCCCCAACGCATGCAGGTCGGATACGATAGCGATAATTCCACCGTTCTTGAGTGACCGGACCATTTCGACCATACCGCGCCGCCCCTGTTCGAACATCGGCGCGCCGGTTTTGTAAAAAGCTTCGACATAGGCGTCGTTGAAATAAGGATTGGCCATCCGCCGGTAAAGGCATCCTATCGGTTTGCCGCTGTGTTTCTGCAGGGCGACGCGTGCGGCCAGATAGTGACCGAAATGCGCCGTGATCATCATCACCGGGCGCCCTTCGGCGATCGCGGCGTCAAATGCAGCAATACCGGGCCCGGATATCTTGGCGTTCACCTGACGTTCGATAAAACCTTCGGGTGAGAAATGCTCCATTATTGCCCGACCGGCATTATCCGACACGTCACGATAGATCTTTGTGATCTCGACGTCAGACAATTCAGGGCAGGTGAGCTTTAGATTCCGGCGGACGCGGGTGCGAAATCCAACGACGGGTGCAAGGGTTTTCATGATTGCACCCATGGTCTCTATGCGCCTTTCATAAGGAAGCAGGCGCATAGCGCTGATGATTCCCTGCAGGAACAGATTGGCGACATAGTATTTTCCAAGCTCAAACCGGCTGAGCTCCGACTTTTCGACGGGCATGGAGGTGTCTCACCGCGTGTTGCGAAATGTTGCCTAAGACATACAACCCGGTACCCGTAACCTCAAGCACCCAAGCGAAATGGCCGCCCCAACGATTTTGTGGGAGCGCCTGTTCCTGCCTCAACCCGTGCTTTCGTCTTCTTCCTTTTCAATCAGCGTAATTGTTCCGGCGTCAGACAGGGCACGAACCGCCCCAACAATCTGGGTCATGGCATCTTCGGCCTCAGATTGCTTGACCCGCCCGCGTTCCGCGATTTCCTCGCGCAGGTTTTCTGCCATACGAGAGGAGATATTCGACAGCAGAAACTCGACAGATGCCTTGTCATCATCCGCGGCGGCACCAGCCAGGGCCGCGACCAGAACAGGCTGATCGACTTCCCGCAATATCGCTGGAACATCACGGGGCGAAATCCGGCTGGAGATATGGGCGAAGGTAAAGATCGACCGGCGCACCAGATCGGCAAAATCAGCGTCGTCCTCATCCAGCGCGTTCAGCAGGTCGTCGCGCGTGGCGGACGCAGACTGGTTCAGGATTGCACCCACCCGCGCGCCCGGACCGTCATTGAAGGCCTGAACAGGCCGCTGATCCAGCTGAGCAGCCAGTGACCAGCCAATACGCTCAACCGCTTCGGGTGTGACATTTGCTGTTTTCGAGATTGCGTAGGTGATCCGCCTCGCCACCGGACCCGGCATGTGGCCCAGCATCTGCGCCGCCTGTGCCGTATCCATTTTCGATAGCATCACAGCGGCCACTTCGGTGCTTTCCGCCTGTGCCATGGCCGCAAGGTCATGGGCTGGAATGTCGCGCAACCTTTGCCAGGGATCACCGATCTGACGAACTCCGGCAATTTTGCGCAAACGTGCCGCTGTTGCGGGTGTGATTTTTCCACTGACGGCATCCAAGGCCCCGGCAAGCCCATGTGGAAAGGCCAGACCGACATTGTTCAGGGCTTCGCTGAACTCCTGTGCCACGGCACCCAGGGTCACGCGATCCACAAGACCCATTTCCCCCAATTGATGTGTCAGTTTTTCTTGCAGGTCGTCGGGAAGCTCCTCCAACGGAAGATCGGCGCCTTCGTTCAACAACAGGCGCACGACGACGGCCGCCTTCTGACGGCTGGTTAAAGTCCGGGGAACAAGGCGCGGGCTGTCGCCACCCCCTGCGGGAAACGGAGCCGAAGCCCCTTGAACCGTTTGAATTAATGCGTTGGTGTTTTGCATCTGCCTGTGGAGCCAAAGTTTTCGAACCACAGGCAGATTAGAGAGAGTCGGGTTAAATAACCCTGAACCTTAATAACTGTATGTCAGACCCGTTCGGATCGCTTCACGCAGCGACGCCTCGGCCCAGGTGCCTTCTCCGCCACGGGCCTTTATTTCGCGCCATTGCTCGATCGCCAGATCGGTTCGGCCTTCGGACACAAACCCCTGCGCCATGTAGCTGCGCGCCATAAGATTGTCTGGGTTGGCATTGATCGCGTTTTGATAAAAGACATTTGCCAGTCCAAGCTCGCCCATCTTGCGATAGGTGAAACCCCAATAGGTCAGGACACGATCGTCGTCCTGATCCATGATGCGCAGAATGTCCTGAGCGTGCCCGTATTGCCCGTCATAGGCCAGTTCGCGGACCGCATTATACAGCTGATCATCTGTCAGGTTTGACTTGTCAGGTTTGACGCATTTTCCACGGGTTTCGTCATATACACGGCCGAACAGGCATTTCTTGGTTGTATTCGTCGGTTTCGGCGGGCTGCTGCTGTCACCGCCTGCAGCATGGACAGCAGGCGCGAAGGCAAAGGCTTGCAAGGCAAGGGCAGAAGCTAACAAAAGGCGCATTTCTTTACTCCGTTCTCGGGGCTCTTATTGAAATCATAGTGCGATCTACAAAAAAGCTAACAGGGGAACGGACGCTTTTATTCACGAACTGGACAAAAATTGTCAGCTGTTGACAGATTTCGCGCAGCTTTTTGTTTCAGTATCCCACGCCGTACCGGGAGCGCAGGATTGGGTCTGTTTGGAATGCTGCTCGCAGGCAAGCCCGGCCGAGGCCACAAGAACCAGTGCCAATGCGCTTAGGATTGTTCGGATCATGATGTTTCCCTCGTATGGAAAAAGCACATGCAGGATACCGCATTTCCGTTGATCTGGCAAAAAGCAAGGGGGTGCTCTGCACGCGGCAGAGCACCCCCGGCTAACAGACTGAAAAGATGTCCGTTATTCTCCAAACACGCGCGCAAAGATCGTATCGACATGCTTGGTGTGATACCCGAGGTCGAATTTCTCTTCGATCTCCGCAGGGCTGAGTGCGGCAGTTACATCAGCATCCGCCAACAGTTCCTCCTTGAAGTCGGTGCGGTGTTCCCAAACCTTCAACGCGTTGCGCTGTACCATGGCATAGGCGTCCTCACGGCTTACGCCCGCTTGTGTCAGTGCCAACAGAACCCGCTGACTCATGACAAGGCCGGGAAACTTGTTCATGTTCTCGATCATGTTCTCGGGGAAGATCAGCATCTTGTCGACCACGCCTGTTAGCCGTGCCAGCGCAAAATCCAGCGTGATCGTGGCATCCGGACCGATCATGCGCTCGACCGAAGAATGCGAGATATCGCGTTCGTGCCAGAGCGCAACATTCTCCATCGCCGGTATTACGGCCGCGCGGACCATGCGCGCCAGACCGGTCAGGTTTTCGGTTAGCACCGGATTTTTCTTGTGCGGCATCGCCGAGGAGCCTTTCTGGCCCATCGAGAAGAACTCAGCCCCCTCCAGCACCTCGGTCCGCTGCATGTGGCGGATTTCGATGGCAATGTTTTCGATGCTGCTGGCGATAACGCCCAGCGTGGCAAAGAAGGCCGCGTGGCGGTCGCGCGGAATGACCTGCGTGCTGATCGGCTCAGGCACCAGCCCCAGCTTGTCACAGACATGTTCCTCGACCGCGGGATCGATATTGGCAAAGGTACCAACCGCACCGCTGATCGCTCCGGTGGCGATTTCCGCACGCGCATCGCGCATCCGGGACAGGTTGCGGTCCATCTCGGCGTAGAAGCGGGCAAAGGTCAAACCCATGGTTGTCGGTTCGGCGTGGATGCCGTGGCTGCGTCCGATACGAACCGTGTTCTTATGTTCCATCGCGCGGCGCTTGAGCGCGGCCAGAAGCCCTTCAAAATCGGCAATCAGGATGTCGGCAGCGCGGGTCAGCTGTACGTTGAAACAAGTGTCCAGCACGTCCGAGCTGGTCATGCCCTGATGCACAAAACGCGCCTCTTCACTGCCGACATGCTCTGCAAGATGGGTCAGGAAGGCGATAACGTCATGCTTGGTGACGGCCTCGATCTCGTCGATGCGGGCGACATCGAATTCCACATCCTTGGCTTTCCAGACAGCGTCCGCATTTTCGCGCGGGATCACGCCCAGATCCGCCATGGCGTCGCACGCGTGCGCCTCGATCTCGTACCAGATGCGGAACTTGGTCTCAGGCGACCAGATGGCGACCATGTCGGGGCGGGAATAACGGGGAATCATAGGCGACGGCACCTTTTTGCAGATTGGATGAGGCGTTGGCGCGGGGTTTAGCTGCGTGCGAGGTAGGGAACAAGATGCGAGAGCGCATATGAGACGGTTTGCCCTGATTCTTGCCGTCTGTTCGGGCTTTTCAGCAGCAGACGGGTTCGGGAAACTGTATTGCAAAGGACTTGGTGTGGCAGTGACGGGCAGGGTGCCGCTACAAGGCAGGTTTTGTACCCGCATTAGTTCTCACCGGATCATGCCGCCAGTTGGGGTTGATGCCCGTCTTGACCTTGCTGCCAAGCGATGCTGGACAAACAGCACATTGACTGTTCAATCTGAAAGGAAGGAAATAATCAGGTTATTGAGATATGCGTTTGTTTTCACGTTCGATACTTGCCCTCTGTGGTGCTTTTTGCGTCGGCGCAGCTGCACCAGCACTGGCTGACACACCCGTGACCTACACCGAGGAAGGCCGAGCGCTTTTTCGGTTTGACGTACCCGACTTCTGGATCCTTCGCACCGGCGGCCCGCGCGAGATTGAGGATACCGAACTGGGCGATGCCCGCGCGGTCGCGCGGGTTATGGGGCTCCGGCCGGTGACAGACGACGCAGTGTGGATGGGTTTCGTATCACCTTCGGGGGTTGGAACAATTCAGGGCGGCGTCCGGTACTTGCAGGATATCGACAAGTTTCTGGTCAAAGACCCGACGACGACCAGCACCAGCGATACCCGTATTGGCGGGTTGCCAGCCCGCGTGTTTCGGGGCACCGGGCACCGGGACGGCAAGGGAGTAAGCTTTTCCGCCACCGTCATTGACCTTCCGCAAGGCCGGGTTGCCATCGCAGTTGCCATTCTGCGGGACGGGGCGGACCCGAGTTATGCAGATGATCTTAACGCCGTTTTCGCGTCGTTCCGGGCACTTCAGTGAGGGAGGGAGCGATGAGTGTTAGACTGATCAAACGGATGTCCCTTGCGCTGGGGTTTGGGATCGCGACTTTGACGCTGTCGGCCTGTGACGGTGTGACGGTCGGGGTCGGGTACGGGTATGACCCGTTTTACGACTCGATGCTGTGGAACGACTATTACCATGACGTTAATGTGGATATTGACGTTGATCGTCCCAACCGGCCTGATCGACCAGTGCGCCCCGAGCGTCCGAAACCGCCTGTGGCCAAACCTCCCGCGCGCCCGCGCCCACCTGTGGCGCGCCCACCGGTTGCCCGCCCGCCCATTCATCGACCGGGCCCGCGACGCTAAGGAACAAAAGGCCGCCTGTCAGGCGGCCTTTCTTATGAAAGAAGCTCGGTCGTTATGTGGGCCGAGCCTTCGAGCGTCCGGTGAACCGGGCACTTGTCCGCAATCTCAAGCAAACGTTGCCTTTGCTCCTGATCCAGCGGGCCGCTCAGGCGGATTTTCCGGCGAAACTGGTCCACCTTGCCGTCATTCACCAATCCGGCATCCTGCGCATGAACTTTGTCATGACACACATCGACGCTGACATTTGTCAGGGGCCAGCCTTTGCGCCTGGCGTACATGCGTATTGTCATCGATGTGCAGGCCCCCAAACCGGCCGAGACAAAGCCATAAGGCGACATGCCCTTGTCCGTACCGCCATAGGATGCGGGCTCATCCGCGACCAGATGGTGGTTTGGACCGGCCTGAATATCCTGCATGAACCCGCCCGGATCTGCTTCTGTTATGCGCACAACGCCCTCTGGCGCACCCGGTGGCGGAGCGGGCGGGCACAGTTTCACATAGCGCGAAACCCAAGCGGCGATGACATCTGCTGCATATTCGGCGTCAGAGGCGCGCGTGATCAGATGATCGGCATCGTCGAGAGTTACAAAGCTTTTGGGGTGTTTCGCGGCCATAAAGATCGCGCTCGCATTGTCGATGCTGACCGTTTCGTCGCGTGGAGCATGAAGGATCAACAGGGCAGCTTTGAGGTCGGCGATTGCAGATGACAGGGCTGATTTGGCAATATCGTCCACAAAAGCCTTACCAATTCGGAAGGGGCGACCACCCAGAGAGACCTCGGCACTGCCGTCCTCTTCGATCTGAGGCAGCGCCGCCTCAAAGTGATGCGATACATGGGCGGGGTCCGCCGGAGCACCCAATGTCACGACGGCTTTTACAGTCGGAATACCAGCCCGCGCCCGCAGCACCGCCGCGCCACCAAGCGAGTGGCCGATCAGCAGTGCAGGTGCCATGTTTCGACCGGCCAGATATTGCGCGGCTGAAATCAGGTCCTCGACATTCGAAGTGAAGGTCGTGTTGGCGAATTCGCCTTCTGAATGGCCCAGCCCGGTGAAATCGAACCGAAGCACCGCGATACCCATGGCAGCCAGACGGGCAGAAATGCGCCGGGCGGCCGGGATATCCTTGGAACAGGTAAAGCAATGGGCGAACAGGGCCGTTGCCAGCACTGGTCCGTCCGGCAAATCCAGTCGCGCCGCCAATTGGCTGCCGTCATGTCCGGCAAAAGTGATGCGTTCCGTGGGCATGTCGGCTCCTTAAGTGGTACGGGGGAACACGCCCAATACTGTGTATTTGACCCTTCGGTCACAACCCTTAAGTCACACGCGTAACGGGAAGGTGAGAACGAATGGGTGTTTCACAGACTGCACAAGATCCCCGCCGTTTTCGTGTTGCACGGCGGCGGAACTCTCACTTTCTATTAATATCAAGAACGATGATGACAATCAGAACAAACATTCGTTTCACTTATGTCTCTGCACATCCCATCTGTAGTTCATGAAAGCTGAAACAGGAGACACAGATGTCACATGCAGATATTGCGCCCCAGATACCCGACCTGCGTTCACGTATGATCCTGGCCATTATTCTGGCCGGCGTTGCCGGGTTCGCGGTCGGCCAATCCTGGCCCGCACCCCAAGGTGGTTCACAGGTTCAGATCAGCCCTGCCACGGAAGACTGGCATGGAAACGTCCGCCGGTCCCATTGGTCGGAGTGAAGGCCCGGCCTTATTCGATCCCCATCAATTGGGGGTCAAAGGGATATCTGGACAGGTTCTCATACCCGGTTTCGGTAATGAGAACCTGATCCTCAAGCTTGATGCTGAAATCGCCACCGACTTCGCCGACACAGGCTTCGACGCACAACACCATGCCTGGCTCCAGCGGATAGTCATAGGCGCCTTCGACGGCTTTGTCCGGATACGCGACCAGCGGCCATTCATCACACAATCCCACTCCGTGCATCAGGCAGCCGTATTTCTGCGCCTGAAACTTGTCGTCAAGCCTGTGCGACATGGCCGTAAGTTCCGGGATCATCACACCGGGCTTCAGCATTTGCATGTTGGTCATGATGTGTTCATGCGCGTGCTGCATGGCATAGATCATGTCAGGGCGGGGCTTTTGGTCACCAATCCACCATGTACGCGAGATATCGATGCAAATCCCGTAAGACCCGATCAGGTCGGTGTCGAAGGCGATGATTTCGTTTTGCTGCGTGATGCGCGGGCCGCATTCCTGGAACCAGGGGTTCGTGCGTTGGCCTGACGCCAACAGGCGGGTCTCGATCCACTCGCCACCGCGCCGGATGTTTTCCGCGTGCAGAACAGCCCAGATATCATCCTCGGTTGTCCTGCCATTGCCGACATTGGCGCGCGCAAAGCTCTCCATTTCCGCTACAGCGGTTTCACAGGCGTGATTGGCACAGCGCATGGCCAGAATCTCATCTGGCCCCTTCACGGAACGGGTCTTTTCGGTCAGCTCTTCGCCTTCCATGACTTCAAAGCCCTGCGCCTCAAGCGCGCGCAGACCGTGCAACATGATCTTGTCGACAGCCAAACGTTTATTGCCGCCGCCATGCGCATCGATCAGCACGCGCACCTCGTTCGAGAAGACATCTGCCGCTATATTCACCTTGTCGCCACGGTCGAAGTAAAACAGATCCGCGCCTGAACGCTGCTCGCGCACCAGCGGATTGAACGTGCTGAGGAAAGGCGAGTTCTTGTAGTCCCAGATCACCATATAGCCATCGGCACATAATAGCACCGCGCGAAACGGGTTATGCGTATTCCACAACTGCATGTTCGTGCTGTCGGTCGCATAGCGGATGTTCAGCGGGTCAAAAACCAGCAAACCACCATATCCGCGATCAACGATGGCCTGCGTTAGTCGCTTCCAGCGGTGTTCCCGCATCCGTGCAAGATTGGGCAATTCCAGACCTGCCGCAGCCCATTCGTCAAAAGCCAGCTGTGTCGGCCCGATCTCGATCCGGTCATTCTCATTTGGCGTGCCATCGCCCAGCGTAGCGCCTCGGCTGGGGTCAATCTTGCGCGTGTCTCGGTAATGCTTGTTCATGACGGACCTCGTTGCTTGTTCGGTCAAACCTAAGGTGCCCATGTGGATCGTCTTGGAAAAATGCGACGGCGAACCTGTCGTTTTCGACCGACAAAAATTTCGACCTATGCTAAGTCGCTGGTATGAATAAAGTTCTGCAGGAAAAAATACCATATGATGTCGGCAACCCGCGTGCTTTACCGGGTATACAGCCTGCAACGATGGAAAACTGGTTGCATCGGGACGAGGCTTTTGCCGGTCAGATGCAACGCCGGGAGAAGCTGCTGACAGAACGCCGCGATGACGTTCTGGCGCTTGATCCGCAGGCTGAATCCGCTGCTCGGGAACTGCTCGACCTTGTGGTGTCGCAGGTCTATCCCAATGCGGGTAAGGAGGTCGTCAGACCCGATGGTGTAACGGTCGCAGTCGACCGGGCGCAGCCGCTTGATACATTGTGCAGGCTGGTTCAGGAGGATTTTTGCATCCTTCAAAAGCGCGGAACTGAACATGTATTGACTGGCGCAATCCTGTGTTTCCCGGCCAGCTGGCTTTTGTCCGAGAAATTCATGCGACCACTGATCGACATCCATGTGCCTGTTGCAAGTTACGACGACAATATCGCCAAGCGGGTGCAGCGCCTGTTCGACGGGATACAGCCCGGTCGTCCGCTCTGGCGCTTTAACGCGCTTTGGTATGAAGACCCCGAACTGTTTCAACCCCGAAGCGCCAGTGACAGGCGGGGCGTCACAGATCGACGTAAAACGTCTTACCTGAGAAGTGAGCGGCAAACCCTGCTGCGCTTGCCGAAAACGGATGCGGTCGTCTTTTCAATCCACACTTATGTTCTGGCGGCGAACGCGGTTCCCATAATGGAAAACCCCGCCTGAAGGCGGGGCATCCAAGGAGGGTCTTCTGTAATTCTCTTATTGGCCCAAGGCGGCCGCAACATCGGCAAACGCGTTTGTTGCGTTCAGGGCAACTATCGCGAAGGTAAAGACAAGCACCTGGGTGTTGAGGCGAAAATCCTCACCCCGGATCAGATTCACTGCAGCCATTGACAGGGCAATCGGGGTCGAAACGCCTGCCAGTACACCCGTCATGCACCAACTGCTGAGACGCAGAACGTCGCTTGGCTTTACGACACCATCGTCGTCATCGAACGTTTCCTGACCTGGCATGTTTGTATCTTCACTGCGAAACGCGATGCTGAGCAATTGTTCATCTGTCAGCTGGATCGGGCGGGACGTCGAAGTATGAAGTACACTTAAGGTGTCACCGTTCTCTGGCACATTCACTGCCGAGAATTGCCCGGTCAGCGACTGAAAAATTTGTTTTCTGTCGCGTGATCGGCTGGGGGCCAGAGTGTCAAAGGCGCTCATAAACTGCTCGACCGTCAGAACCGTGTGTGGCGACAGCCATTCAACGCGCCGGGTCGAACAAATGTCGACCATGCGATACAGAATGACGACCATCATCAGTTCCGAAATCTCGGAGTCATCCAGCAGGGGTGAGACCGGCGTGATTGAAAGAACCAATCTGTTTTGCGGATTTGCGGCGCGGGGTTTTGTTATCGTTTTTAGCCCCGCGGCGCGATCCATACGCTCGTACCGGTCTTCCTGCTCGGGGGTGCCTGTATCCAAGGTCAGTCGCACAAGATACTGACTTGAAACAATGCTGGCTTCAGAATTGCTCAGCAACGCCTTGCGTTCGACCAGATGGCCGTAATCTTCCAGCGTCGTGGCAACGATTGTGCCAAAACGCTCGATCGCGCCATTCGCGTCGCCGTTAAATTGCAGGCCGCCATGGTAGCTGTGCTTCCGAGCCACTGCACTGTCCTTTTTGCGTACTGTTCAGCAAACACTGTAACAACCATTCGTGTGGAGAATTTGGCGGAAAATGCAAAAAAGGTGATTTTACTCCGGTATTGGTTACGCGTTGGAAACCAAGAAACTAAAGGCTTTTGTTTGTCACTGTGGCGGAAATGTGGCGAAAGCGGGTGCGGAGTGTGTTGTTGGTGCGACCGCCTATTGGTCGATTCGGGCGGCCATGATTGCTATGGATTGCTGATAAACAGAGGCCGCGTTCCACTGTTGCAGCACTTGAAAATTCGGCTCCCCTGGCTGATAGCCACGCCCCGGCTTCCACCCTTTCTTGCGAAGATAATTGGCGGTCGAGGCAAGCGCGTCGGTCATGTCATAGAAGTCCACCCGACGGTCGCCGGTGGCATCGACGCCATAGGTCAGGGCGTTGCCCGGCAGGAACTGAGTGTGGCCCAACTCGCCATGTTTTGCCCCTTTTGTCGCCACGGTAATGCTTCCTGCATCGACCAGTTTAAGTGCCCCGATTGCGTGCGGAACAAAGAACTCGGACCGGCGACAATCATAGGCCAGTGTTGTGATTGCGGAAACAACCTGACTGTCTCCCATAAAATTGCCAAAGCCGGTTTCCATGCCGTGAATGGCGATCAGAATGCCCGGCGGAACACCGTATTGCCGTTCAAGCGCAGCATAGAAATCGGGATTTGCAGCCTTGCGTTTGCGCCCCTGCGCGACGATTGCATCAGCGCCTCTGACACGCATGAACTTGTCCAGTGTGTATTTGAAGCTTTTCTGATTGCGGTCTGCCGCAATTGTGCCCGTGGCGTATTGAGCTTGGGCAAGCGCCTGAAGGCCCTTTTTTTTCACACCAGCCTTGCGGGCCTGCTGGGCGAAATCGGCCTTCCAGGCCTCGAACCCCGCGCTGGTATTCCCACAAGGCGCGGCCAGAAGGGGCGAGGACACAAGCAGGGCGAATAATACGTAAAGGCGAAACATGCAGGTAATCCGGTTGTGTTAAAATCTGAGGCCAGCCTACCTTGAGCTTTGAATTGGGCAAAGCAGTTCGTTGGAGTAGCACCAACCGCTCCTGCAAAAGCCTGTTGATTGGTCTGCAGAGCGCCTTTGAAGGGTTTCAGATCCTCAGCATCGGGCAGATAGCAAGGGCGAAGGTAAAAAGTGTGTATTCTGCGTCATGGCGCTCGAAAAGGCTGAACAGCGACAGACCGGCGCAAATGAAACAGGGGCGCCCGTTTGGGCGCCCCTGTAAATCCATGCCGTGCTGCTTAGCAGCTGTAATACATGCCGTACTCAACCGGGTGTGGTGTGTGCTCGTAGGTTTCGACCTCTTCCATCTTCAGGGCGATGTAGCCGTCGATCTGGTCCTTGGTGAACACGTCACCTTGCAGCAGGAAGTCGTGATCAGAAGCCAGCGCTTCCAGAGCTTCACGCAAGCTGCCGCAGACAGTCGGGATACCGGCCAGTTCCTCGGCAGGTAGATCGTACAGGTTCTTGTCCATGGCTTCGCCCGGATCGATCTTGTTTTTGATGCCGTCCAGGCCAGCCATCAACAGAGCGGCAAACGCCAGGTAGGGGTTCGCTGCCGGATCGGGGAATCGAGCCTCGACACGTTTTGCTTTAGGGCTCTCGGTCCACGGAATACGGACACAACCTGATCGGTTGCGGGCCGAGTAGGCGCGCAGAACTGGGGCTTCGAAACCGGGGATCAGGCGCTTGTAGCTGTTGGTTGCGGGGTTGGTGAAGGCGTTCAGTGTCTTGGCGTGCTTCAGGATACCACCGATGAAGTACAGCGCTTCGTCCGAAAGATCAGCGTATTTGTCACCCGCGAACAGTGGCTTGCCGTCTTTCCAGATCGACATGTTCACGTGCATGCCGGTGCCGTTGTCACCTGCGATAGGCTTCGGCATGAAGGTTGCCGATTTGCCGTACGCATGAGCCACGTTGTGGATGACGTATTTGTACTTTTGCAGTTCATCCGCCTGCTTGGTCAGGCTGTCGAAGATCAGGCCCAGTTCGTGCTGGCATGACGCAACTTCGTGATGGTGCTTGTCGACCTTCATGCCCAGACGCTTCATGGTGGACAGCATTTCCGACCGCAGGTCCTGCGCTTCGTCGATCGGGTTCACCGGGAAGTAGCCACCCTTGACGCCCGGACGGTGGCCCGTATTGCCCATTTCGTATTCGGTGTCGGTGTTCCATGATGCGTCAGTTGCATCAACTTCGTAGGATACCTTGTTGATCGTGTTCGAATACCGGACATCGTCAAACAGGAAAAACTCGGCTTCGGGGCCCATGTATGCAACATCGCCGATCCCCGATGCCTTCAGGTAGGCCTCGGCTTTCTGCGCTGTGCCGCGCGGGTCACGCTCATAGGCTTCGCCTGTATCGGGCTCGACGACCGTGCAGTGTACGCAAATGGTTTTCTCAGCGTAGAACGGATCAACATATGCGCTTTCGGTGTCGATCATCAGCTTCATGTCCGATGCTTCGATCGACTTCCAGCCTGCGATGGACGAGCCATCGAACATGAAGCCTTCGTCCAGGAAGTCTTCGTCGACCTGATCGGCCATCAGGGTCACGTGCTGCAGCTTGCCGCGGGGGTCGGTGAAACGGACGTCGACATATTCGGCGCCCTCTTCCTTGATCAGCTGAAGAACTGCGTCCTTGCTCATTCTCTTGATTCCTCTGACTTGAAGATTGGTATGTTAGAGCGCGTCCGAGCCGGTCTCGCCGGTACGGATGCGAATGGCTTGTTCAACCGGAGAGACAAAGATCTTACCGTCGCCGATCTTGTCGGTCTTGGCTGCCGACACGATGGCCTCGATGGCCGCATCGACCTGGTCATCGTCCAATACGACCTCGACCTTTACCTTGGGCAAAAAGTCGACAACATATTCCGCGCCACGATACAGCTCGGTATGGCCTTTCTGACGGCCGAAACCTTTGACTTCGACGACGCTGAGACCCTGAACACCTACGTCCTGCAACGCCTCTTTCACTTCGTCCAGTTTGAACGGCTTGATGATCGCTTCGATCTTTTTCATTCCGGCTCACCTTGAATGGTTGTCTCAGGCGCAGTGATCACGTCTAAGATCGGGCAGCAACGTGATTGCGGTATCGGTCGGGTCGGTATCCGTTGAAATCAGGCCCTGTGCTAATTTTTGGGCGGTTTGCACAAAAAGTAATCGAAACTGAATCGCGCGAGGGTGTGACATGTCCGAATTGCTGACAGCGGCGCAGATGAAAGCCATCGAGCTCGCGGCCATCGAGTCCGGTGAGGTCACGGGCTTGGAGCTGATGGAGCGGGCAGGGCAAGGCGTTGTCGAGGCGATCTTCGAGGAATGGCCAGATCTGGACAGGCGAGGGGCCAACCCCTCGCGCTCCCCGGAGTATTTGGAAAAAGATGAAGATAATCCGTTGCGCGCGGTCGTGCTGTGCGGGCCCGGAAACAACGGCGGTGACGGGTTTGTCGTGGCGCGTCTTTTGCGGGAACTGGGCTGGAAGGTTGAGGTATTCCTATATGGCGATCCTGACAGGCTGCCGCCGGACGCGCGGGTGAATTATCAGCGATGGGGTGAGTTGGGTGTTATCAACGCGCTTTCAAAAGAAGGCTTGAAGAATGACCGCCTGGCCAATTTTGGAATACTAAACGTTTTGGTGGACGCGATTTTCGGCACGGGGTTGACACGTCCGATTGATCCTGTGCTTGGGCAATTGTTGGAGTATTTTTGCAGCTTGTCATCACGTGTTCGCTTTGTGGCAGTCGATTCACCTTCGGGGCTGTGCATGGACAGCGGAAAGGTGCTTGGTGCCCGAGCAGGAATACTGACCGATGCCAGACCCCTTTCTGCGGATCTGACAGTAACCTTCGAACGAAGAAAACTTGGGCATGTGTTGAGCGACGGTCCGGCTTATTGCCGGAAAGTGAGCGTCGTCGAAATTGGTCTGAATGAAACGTCGGAGCGGCACTGGGGGCAGGTTATTTTGCAAGGAGAAAGAGCAGGCCGGGGTCCAGTCCGCAGCGTCACTCTGGACGACCAAAAGCTCGATAGCGGGCGGCGTGCAAGAACGCTTTTGACAAAGCAAAGCGATTTACCTTCAGTCGTTGCGCACAAATACACCCATGGCCATGCCCTGATCCTTTCGGGTGGCCCCGGCAAGACCGGTGCGGCGCGTCTGGCCGCGCGGGGGGCCTTGCGGATTGGGGCAGGGTTGGTGACGCTGGGGGTGCCATCCTTGGCGTTGGCAGAGGTGGCGAGCCGGATCACTGCCCTCATGCTACAGTGCATTGATGGTTCTCAAATGCTGTCAGACGTATTGCAGGACGTGCGGATGAACGCCCTTTGTCTGGGCCCCGGTTTGGGGTTGGAGCGCGCGCGGGACCTGGTGCCGGTCGCCCTGATTGCGAAACGTGCGACGGTTCTGGATGCGGATGCGCTGACAGCTTTTGCTGGTGATCCCGGAAACCTGTTCGAAATGCTGCATGACCGCTGCGTTCTGACCCCACATGGCGGAGAGTTTGCGCGGCTGTTCCCCGATCTGGCGGAAAAGCTGAGCGAAACGCCGGTCAGAGGCCCCGCCTATTCCAAGGTGGACGCAACGCGAGAGGCAGCGGCACGTGCGGGATGTGTCGTGTTGTTCAAAGGGCCGGATACTGTCATTGCGGCCCCGGACGGGCGATGTTCGATCAATGCCGCGTGCTATGATCGCGCCGCCCCTTGGCTTGCAACCGCCGGGTCAGGCGATGCGTTGGCCGGTTACATCGCCGGGCTATTGGCGCGGGGGGTCGATCCGATGACGGCGGCTGAGACAGCAGCGTGGCTGCACGTGGAATGCGCACGGCGTTTCGGGCCGGGATTGATCGCCGAGGATCTGCCTGAGCAATTGCCCGGTGTTTTCAAACAGCTGAATGTCTAGTTGTTTTGGGCAGAAAGCAGTTCAGGCTCTGTCTGAATCGCATGTTTTCGCTGTCAAGATGTGCGCGGATGCATACCGCATATTTGTCAGGTGCATAGGTAGGCATCACTATTCATTTGCAAGCTGCCAGTGGGGGCTGGAGTCGTATCTTGTAAGCTGATGAAAAATAATGTAAAATGGTAGAATTCTTTGTGTGTTCTGTTGCTAAAATACAATTCTTGCGTAAGACAAGGGGCAGACCACTGGAACGCTCGGATTCAGTAAACAAATGGGCAGTATCTGAACCCCGAACCAATTATGGTGAGTGAAATGACCCCAAATATCAAAAAGATATCGGTTGCTGCCTTTCTGACTGCCACGGTCGCTGTTCCGGCAGCCGCAGAGCTGAAATACGAAAATAACAGTGGCGGCTATGTGCTGTTGTACGGGCAGTTTAACCCAGCCTTGATTTCTGTTGATGACGGGCAAGATACCGAGACCCGGGTCCTCGACAACGATCTGTCGAACAGCCGGGTTGGCCTGCGCCTGATGCAGCCATTTGGCCAGAACGAGTTTACCTTTCGCTTGGAAACGGCGTTGGGCTTGCCGAACTCGACTGAATGGAACCAGAACGGTACAAATTTCAGCGGCTGGACTCGCGACGATATCCGATTTGTGGATTTTGCCTTGAAGGGCAGCTACGGCAAATTCTCGGCTGGTCAGGGCAGCATGGTGGCAGATGGTGCTGCCGAGGTGGACCTGTCCTATGTCGGCACCGCGCTGTATTCGTTCACAAACGATGAAAACTCGGGCTTTTTCTATCGTGGCACAAACGGTGTGTTGAGCGGTATTACGGTTGGTGACAGTTCCAGCAACTTTGACGGCTCACGTCGCGGGCGTGTGCGGTATGACACACCAACGGTTAACGGGTTCTCGGCCGCATTTGCATATGGTCAGAACATCCTGTCCAGCAGTGACGATGATGACTACTATGACGTCGGTGTGTTCTATGAAAACACCTTTGCAGGCGGAGTAGAGTTTGCGGCAGCTGTCGCGTATTCGGTGCGGGACCGGGATGACAATTCAGGGGATCGCAAAGATACCATCGGTTCGGCCTCGGTGTTGTTGCCCAGCGGTCTGGGTTTCACGATTGCCGGCGGCACGCGTGACGATGACCGGGCTGGCCAGACGGACCCGAATTACTGGTACGGCAAGGTCTCGTACGAAGGGAACTGGGTTTCCTGGGGTAAGACAGGTGTCGGCATCGACTATTTTGACGGCGCGGATTTCGAGACCAACGGGTCCGACACCAAGGCATGGGGTATCGCTGTCGTGCAGAAGGTCGAAGCGATCAATACCGATGTATACCTGAAGTATCGCAACCACGACTTCGATGATGGTTCATCCTTTGACAACAACGAAGCATGGGTTCTGGGCGCGCGCTGGAAGTTTTAATTGCCTTCCAGCGACCCAACACGAACGCCCCGAAAACCGGGGCGTTCTTTTTTGCCAAAACCAGGTTGATTCAGCCTTTGCCCCTTGCACGTTGGCGGCAGGGCAAATAGAAGGCGTCAAATTTGCCCGGCGCGCCCGTTTTGCGCGCCCCGAATCCTATGGGGACTACCAAAATGCAGGTTACCGAGACGCTGAACGAAGGTCTGAAACGCGGCTACAACATCGTTGTGACCGCAGCCGAACTGGACGACAAGGTCAATGAAAAGCTGACCGAAGCACAGCCGGAAATCGAAATGAAAGGCTTCCGCAAAGGCAAGGTGCCGATGACGCTGCTGAAAAAGCAGTTTGGGCAGCGCCTGCTGGGCGAGGCGATGCAGGAATCCATCGACGGTGCGATGAACAAGCATTTTGAGGACAGCGGCGACCGCCCCGCGCTGCAGCCCGAAGTCAAGATGACCAACGAGGACTGGAAAGAAGGCGATGATATCGAGGTCGCGATGTCCTACGAAGCGCTGCCCGCGATCCCTGAGGTCGATCTGAAATCGGTCGCGCTGGACAAGCTGATCGTCAAGGCGGATGACGCCGCCGTCGAGGAAGCGCTGAACAACCTGGCTGAAACCGCTCAGGACTTCAAAGCCCGCCGCAAGGGTTCGAAAGCCAAGGAAGGCGACCAGATCGTGTTCGATTTCGTCGGCAAGGTTGATGGTGAAGAATTCGAAGGTGGATCGGCGGAAGATTACCCGCTGGTTCTGGGCTCGAACAGCTTCATCCCCGGTTTTGAAGACCAGCTGGTCGGTGTGAAGGCCGAGGAAGAAAAAGACGTCAACGTGACTTTCCCGGAAGAATATGGTGCCGAACACCTGGCCGGAAAAGACGCGGTCTTCACCTGCACGATCAAGGAAGTGAAAGAGCCGGTTGCAGCGGAGATCAACGATGAGTTGGCGATGAAGTTTGGCGCCGAGGATCTGGCCGCCCTGAAAACTCAGATTTCGGAACGTCTGGAAGCAGAATACGCAGGTGCATCGCGCGCTGTCATGAAGCGGGCCCTGCTGGACGCGCTGGATGAGAAAGTGTCGTTCGACCTGCCGCCGTCGCTGGTTGAAGCCGAAGCCAAGCAGATTGCACATCAGCTGTGGCACGAGGAAAACCCCGAGGTAACCGGCCATGACCACGGTGAGATCGAACCCACCGATGAGCACAACAAGCTGGCCGAACGCCGCGTGCGTCTGGGTCTGTTGCTGGCTGAACTGGGCCAAAAGGCAGAGGTGGAAGTCACCGACGCCGAGATGACCCAGGCGATCATGAATCAGGCCCGTCAGTACCCGGGCCAGGAACGCCAGTTCTTCGAGTTCGTACAGCAGAACGCTCAGATGCAGCAGCAACTGCGCGCGCCGATCTTCGAAGACAAGGTTGTCGACTATGTGTTCGAGCTGGCCCAGGTCAGCGACAAGGAAGTCAGCAAGGACGACCTGCAAAAAGCCATTGAGGCATTGGAAGAGGAATAATCCTCTTCCTTCCCTCTTTGTTCAGAGAGGGGAAAAAACGGAGCCGCCTGTAAACAGACGGCTCCGCATGGGTGGCTTTTGTATCTATGAGGTGAGGGGGTCAGGCCTCATGAGCAAAAGCACGGGGGGTTTCTAACAAAGCGATCTTCTGCTCTGGTGTGAACGTATCCGAGAGCGCTTCGATCAGCTTCAGAACGTCCTGACGTTCAGCTTCGTTCCTCGCGGCGCTCATCTGTTCCACAAAATACTTCTCAAGATCAGTCAGTGGCTTGTGATCCTGATTGGCCGGGTTCTGGGTTGCGGCCTTCTTGGCTGCAAACAGTGCCAGTGCCTCTTCGTCGTCCATAAAGACGTTCTCATGGATGCCTGCAAATTCGCGCAGGCCCGAGATGCGTTCATCGGTACAATCCAACAGGGCGGCCAGTGCCGAGACTTTCCCCATGGGAACCGTTTCGCCGACATAGTCATATGGCGCGCAGTTCGACCGTTTCAGAACCCGGTCCATGACCGGATCGATTACGGTGATGATATCCTGAATGCCTGAGTTCTTGGCATATTCCAGAGAACCAATCATCAGCTCGCAGGTAGCATAAGAGACAGAATTCTTTTCCTTGCCACGCGTTAGGCGCTGCGTGTCCACGCAGAAGCGTGTTGATTCCCACATTGTTGCGCTGCGAAGTGGTGCTTCCCCGCAAAGGATTGCCGAAAACACATCCGACAACATATGAGGTCCTGTGGTCTGTAGGGCACGCACGGCTGCGACGACATTCCCCCCGTCGTCGAGTCCGATTACATATGCCGGGTCCAGATGATCGAATTCATCAATTTCCTTGCCGTCTTCGATCTTTACGTCCCATCCAAGACGTCCGCCAAAAACACGTGCTCTCAACTCGAACATTTCGTCAAGAACTTCGCTGAACATATGTCTGTTCAGGCCATCTACCACGATGATCATTTCTTCCCCCTTCGAGTGGTTGTTCGGTAATACTGACGTTACCGCTCTCGAAAGATTTTTCTATTGGGGGATTCCCGTATTTTGACGAAATTTGGGGATTTTTTTGTTTATCCCGGGGTAATAAGCCCGATCGCTATCGCCCGCCCTACAGCCTGAGGGGTGGTCAGCGCACTAAGCTTTTCCCGGCTCGAACGCAAGTGTACTTCTACGGTTCGGTGCGAAATAGACAAAATATCGCCGATATCCTGCTGCGACTTACCTGCGGCGACCCATTGCAGGATTTCCGCTTCGCGAGAGGACAATGTCGGATGATATAGTGCGTTGGTCAGCTGATCCGACGACACGACATTGTCGTGGATGTGTACGGCCATGGCCTGCAAATCGCCGATAAAGTTTGTATAGAGCTTACGCCACTCTTCCTTGCTGCAATTTCGGGTTGCGCTCAGCAGGCCAATATCGCCGTAAGGGCCACGTACCGGGATCGTAACTCCCTGACTGGGCAGGCCAAAATCATGAGCATCCCGGAACACACGCTGAAAATCCGGACTCCGTTCAAGACGGCTCCAATCCACCGGCGCAATACTGCGGCGGGCCATGTGGATGGTCGGGTCGATCATGATCAGACCCTGTTTCTGGTAGTGCTCGGTCCAGGCGTCGTCATAGGTGACAAAGCCAGCCACTGTTCCTGCCGCGGGATTCATACCAGCGTAGGCCGCATGATCCATGTCATGCTTCTCACAGATTTGCCTTAGAAACTCGGTATATCGAACTTCAGAATCCGGCAGAGTGCTCAGATCGACAATTTCCATGTGGCGCCTACCAGCTGTGGCCCATCTTGCCGCCCGATGGTGTCGTCGAGCATGCGTATTACACAGAGTGGAACCCGTTTACCTCACCACGTCAGAACATCATACTTTTCTAAACATGACAAGGAGAGGTCTTAATTGTCTGTGCAATACCGCATATTGCGACAACCAATAGAACATTTTTGTCACTATTCAGTTTCAAGTGCCAAATCCGGCCAATTTCTGACGCCAATGGACGTCAGGGCGCCGGTCTCAACCCGGTTTCGACCAGCATCCCCTTGGCTTTTGCCTCTGGATAGTAACCTTTGGCGTACAGGAAAATCGCCCTGCGTTGATCCCCGTCGGACAGCAGCCAGGCACCGCGCAGGTACTTTCCCGCAAACTCAAGGTTGGTGTCTGCGTCCAGCAAACCTTCGGCTTTACCGGTGTAACCCATCGAGCGCGCAGTGGCGGGTAGAACCTGTAGAAGGCCGTAATAGGGCTGGTTGACGGCCCATGGTCGGTGCGTGCTTTCACGTATGGCCAGCTTGTGAACCAGCTCTCGCGGAACCTGATAATGATCCGCCCATCTGTTGATCGAAGCTCTCAGCTCGGGCGTTTCATTTGGGTGAAGCGGCGGGTCAAAACGTGGCGTACCCGCCTTGGAGACTTGGTCTGCCCCGCAGGCAACCAACGACACAAATAGAAACAGTGCCAGGAAACTTTGGCGCAGATAAACAAGCATTTTTCGGTCCTCTGGATTTCGGCGGCAATGATACGGATCGACAATAAGCCTTCAAGCTTACCCCGGAAAATGGGCTGAAACTTGCCGGTACGACTTGTGAACACATAGGGAAAAAAGAAAAGGCCGCGCTTTGGCGCGGCCTTTGGAATGCTTACAAGCAGCCGGATCAGGCTTTGGCTTCGTCTTCTTCAACCGGTGCTGCGTCGGCAACCATGTCGTCGTCCGAAGCGGCCGAGCCGATGTCGTCGAACAGTTCGGCAATCTCGAATTCAGCAGCGGCTTCTTCTTCAGCAGCCAGTTCCTGGATCGATTTGCCCGACGCCTGAAGCTCGGCTTCTTCTTGCGAGCGGGCGACGTTCATTTTGATCTCGACTTCAACCTCGGGGTGCAGCTTAACCGCCAGAGAGTGCAGGCCCAGTTCCTTGATCGGAGCGATCAGAACGACCTGTTTTTTGTCGACGGTGAAGCCTGCTTCGGTTGCGGCCTCTGCGGCGTCACGCGGAGTGACCGAGCCGTACAGAGCGCCAGCATCCGATGCCGAGCGAATCACGATGAACTGCTGACCGTCCAGCTTTTCAGCCAGTGCTTCAGCTTCTTTCTTGGTTTCCAGGTTGCGCGCTTCCAGCTGTGCTTTCTGGGCTTCGAACGACGCAATGTTGGCGTTCGATGCGCTCAGCGCTTTGCCCTGGGGCAGCAGGAAGTTGCGGGCGTAGCCGGGCTTGACGTCAACGACGTCGCCCATCTGACCCAGTTTCGCAACGCGTTCCAGAAGGATAACTTGCATGTCAGTCTCTCCTTACTTCACGGCGTAGGGCAGCAGGGCGAGGAAGCGGGCGCGCTTGATAGCACGGGCCAGTTCACGCTGCTTTTTCGCCGAAACGGCAGTGATGCGCGAAGGTACGATCTTGCCACGCTCAGAGATGTAGCGCTGCAGAAGACGGGTGTCTTTGTAGTCGATTTTCGGCGCGTTCTCACCCGAGAACGGGCAGACCTTGCGGCGGCGGAAAAATGGTTTTGCGGCCATGGTTTATGTCCTTTCGTCAGGCGTTGATCAACGGCGCTCGCGGCGGTCGCCACGTTCGTCACGCTTCTGCATCTGAACCGACGGGCCGTCTTCGTGGCCGTCGACCTTGATGGTCAGAACGCGCATGACATCGTCATGCAGGCGCATCAGGCGTTCCATTTCCTGAACGGCACCCGAGGGGGCATCGGTCTTCAGGAAGGCATAGTGGCCTTTGCGGTTCTTGTTGATCTTGTAGGCCATCGTCTTGACGCCCCAGTACTCGCTGTCGACGAGCTTGCCGCCGTTGTCAGCCAGAACGGTGCCGAAATGTTCGACGAGGCTTTCTGCCTGCGCGTTGGACAGATCCTGACGCGCGATCATTACATGCTCATACAGTGGCATGTGCACTCCTGTTTCTATCAAGGCGCATTTCAAAGGCGGGGCCATCTGGTCCTTCGCGACCCTGCCACGAGAGGCTGCGCGATTCATACGACTGCGAAGGATGGCCCCGTATACACGTCTGAGCCGCAAGGGCAAGCCCTGCCACATATGCCTCTGAGACGCCGCCCAAATTCCTTTAGGCCGCCCAATTGCTGACGCTTTTCGGCTCAAAGTTGTTTTACATACCGGACATCAACCGGATCAACAGAATTTCGAAAGTAACCTTAAAAGGGTGACGTGTTATGACCGCTACTAACACAAACGCATATCAGGAAAACGTTGCCGGCTCGCGATTTGAAAATTCAGTGCCGGTAATGATCACGTTTGCACCGAACTGGAAGGCCCGCCTGGTCCTGGCGCGGATGGTCGGGGCGTTCCTGATCGTTTCCGCGTTTTCAATGTGGTTGATGCCCGGATCGGTCGTTGGCGCAGATGTTTGGCCGATCAAGATGGCGGCGTCCATGCTGTTTCTGGTCGTTGGCGTCGCCCTGCTGACAATCGAGGTTCTTGACCCGCGTCCTGACGCCTATTTCGACCCGATCCGTCGCGAAGTCCGGGTGTTGCAGAAGAACGAAGACGGGCGCCCTCAGACTGTCCTGCGCCGCAGCTATGACTCGCTGGGTGGGGCGCGTTTTGAAGAGAACGAAGTTCATCTGTTTGACGTGGATGGCAGCCTTTTGATGAAGCTGCCACTTGAATCTGCGGATGTCAGCCGGGCGCTGAAAGGTCAACTAAGCAAGAGCGTAACAATTTTCGGCTGAGTTTTATTCTGTTCAAAAACGAACAGAAGTTGTGAATCAAAATTGGTTGTGTGCTGCCCCTGGGCAGCACATTTTGCGTTCAAGCAATCCTGACGGATTGCAATCACAAAACCGCGGAGATTGATATGAAATCCACCTTTCTTGCTGCTGCATTGGCCGTGTCAGCGACTACGGCACTCGCCAGCGCCGAGAAATACGTATTGGACCCCAGCCACAGTCAGGTCATTTTCAGCTATGACCATCTTGGGTTCTCAACCACGACTGGCATGTTTTCCGGCTTTGTAGGCGAGATCATGTTTGATCAGGAAAACCCCGCCGCTTCGAGCGTGAGCGTGTCGATGCCCGTATTGGAGATGTTTACCGGCTGGAAACCCCGTGAAGATCACTTCATGACCGAGGATTTCTTTGGCGCGGCCGAAGGAGATTTGATCACCTTTACATCGACAGGAATCGAAGTGACCGGTGACAACACCGCGAACATCACTGGCGATCTGACGATGAACGGTGTGACCAAATCAGTTGTTCTGGACGCAAAGCTCAACAAGGCTGACACCCACCCGATGGCGAACCAGCCCTGGGCTGGTTTCAATGCCACGACAACGCTGGTCCGCAGTGAATTCGACCTGGGTCAGTTTGCACCGTTTGTCAGCGACGAAGTGCAAATCCAGATTTCGGTCGAGGCACAAAAAGCCGAGTAATCGCAGAATCACGAACAGAAAAACGCCGGTGATTTTATCACCGGCGTTTTTTTTGCCTTACTGACCGCGTATCGCAGTGAGTTCTACGGATACTGCGACGGTAAAGCCCAGCGAGTCTTCGGTAGGCTGCGATGTGCCTACATCAAACGCCAACCGGTTAAGCTCGATTGTGCCCGCCATGGTAGCAGTGTCGCCCTGCAGGTCCAGCGAGAAAAGCAAAACGACATCGATCGACTTGTCGCGAATAGTAAGCGGGCCGCGCGCCTCATAACCACTTTCGGTTTTATAAAGATCGGCCTTGAACTGAGCAGTGGGGAACCGGGCGTTGTCGAAGAAATCTGGCCCCATGGCCTGATCGGATACGGTTCCAAGACGAAGCGAGCCAATGGATATCGTGACATCGACAGATCCCGCCAGGCCCGGGTCTGTGGGCTCGTCAAAGGTAATTGCGGCAGTCCAGTCAGAAAACGAACCTGTCACGGGGCTGTTCAATTGCGAAATTGTAATCGACAGCGTGCCGCTCTGAACTTGCCATTCCGATTGAACCTCAGCCAATTGGACATCCGGGGCTTCCCCTATGTTAGGGGCCAGCTTCCCGGTTGCCCAGCCTCCGGTGACGACGACACCCCAGACCGCCAGTGCAGCGACGGCTGGAATCAGTGAATGGGTTTGATGTGGTGGTTCCGGCGCATCTGACAGACCCGGTAACATCCGACGCAATGTGCCGTCCTTGTCGATGACGTGATGTTTCAGCGCACCTGCAATGTGCAGGACAAGGGAAACAACCAGAACCCACATGAAGAGCCAGTGCAGAACTCCTGTAACCTCGGCCACGGCGGTGGATTTCGGTACAAAAGGCAGGTTTTGGCCGAAGGGCCAAAGGATTGGGGCAAAGCCCTCGGTCGCGGCGTGGTGAATCCAACCGGTCAGGGGCACAAGGACCAGCGAACCGTAAAGCAGCCAGTGGACGGTTTCAGCGGCGAAGGCTTCGGGTTTGTTGTCAGCATTCAGAAGGCCGGGCTTGGTTTGCGTGAACGCCCAAAGAATGCGGGCCAATGCCACGAAGAACACGGTAACCCCTACGGTTTTATGCAATGAGAACACGCGCGCTGCACGGGCAATTTCCAACTCGGTCGGGGCCGCTGCCGAGTGCAATACCGCATGTGCCAGATTGTCCGCGACCCAGCCGAGGGGCAAAGCCGTGAAGATCAGCAACGCGGTTAGCCAATGAAACGTCTTTGCGATGCTGCCGTAGCTTGAAAAGGAATTGGTCGATTGCATGTGTCGGACGCTCCGGGATTCTGGGTTGTGCCCAAGGTAAAGCCGGATGAAACAGACACAAGTGAGCGCGGGTGCACACAAAAGGTGCCACAATGCAGAAAGCAGGCAATGCTTGTGCCAGACGATCAGTCAGTTTACACCCCGCCGCAACCTGAAACCATCCATGAGGTTGCAATGACACTCGCGTTCGTTTTTCCGGGACAAGGCGCCCAGACCATAGGTATGGGCAAAGCTCTGGCAGAGGCCTATCCGGCGGCTCAGGCCATTTTCGATGAGGTGGACGACGCGTTGGGCGAGAAGTTGAGCAGTCTGATTTGGGACGGTGATATTGCTGACCTGACACTGACCCAGAATGCTCAACCCGCGTTGATGGCGACATCGATGGCAGCCATGCGTGCTTTGGAAGCCGAGGGCGTATCCGTCAGCATGGCGGCTTTTGTGGCGGGGCATTCACTGGGTGAATACTCGGCTCTGGCCGCGGCGGGGGCCTTGTCTGTTGCAGATACAGCGCGTTTGCTGCGCACCCGTGGTCAGGCTATGCAAAGCGCGGTACCCGTGGGCGAGGGGGCCATGGCCGCCATTCTGGGGCTGGATCTGGAGGCCGTACGCGCCGTGGCGGAAGAAGCCGCACAGGGCGAGGTCTGTCAGGCCGCAAATGACAACGATCCCACGCAGGTCGTCGTGTCGGGTTCAAAAGCGGCTGTCGAGCGCGCAGCCGAGATAGCCAAGGAAAAAGGTGCAAAACGTGCCGTTATGTTGCCGGTAAGTGCTCCATTTCACTGTTCGCTGATGAAACCTGCTGCAGATGTAATGGCAGAAGCGCTTGCTGCCGTCGAAATTAAGGCACCAGCCGTACCTTTGGTGGCCAATGTTCGCGCCGAGGCTGTCAGCGATCCGGATCTGATCCGTCAATTGCTGGTCGAGCAGGTGACCGGTTCGGTTCGCTGGCGGGAAAGCGTGCAATATATGGCGGCTCGAGGCGTGACTGAAACATGGGAAATCGGCGCTGGCAAGGCGCTGTCCGGTATGATCCGCAAGATCGATCGCGAAATCGCGGGCAAGGCCGTGGGCACACCGGAAGACGTTCAGAAGACCATTCAGGTCGAATCGTAAGCTCAATCCGCGTTGTAAGCGACGCAGCAAGAGGGAAACCGAATGTTTGATTTAACAGGTAAGAATGCGCTGATCACCGGTGCTTCGGGCGGTATCGGAGGTGACATCGCACGTGCGTTGCATGGCGCAGGTGCAACGGTTGGTTTGTCCGGTACACGCGTTGAACCGCTTCAGGCTCTGGCCGACGAACTGGGCGAACGCGCGCATGTTCTGCCCTGCAACTTAAGTGACCCGGAAGCCGTTGAAGCGTTGCCTAAGCAAGCGGCCGAGGCGATGGGATCGGTGGACATTCTTGTAAACAACGCCGGAATCACGCGCGACAACCTGTTCATGCGCATGTCCGACGAAGAATGGCAAAGCGTCATTGACGTGAACATGACCTCGACCATGAAACTGTGCAAAGGGGTGATCCGGGGCATGATGAAGGCGCGCTGGGGCCGTATCGTCAATATCTCGTCCGTGGTGGCCGCAATCGGCAATCCGGGGCAGGCGAACTATGCCGCGTCCAAGGCCGGTATGATCGGGTTTTCCAAGGCTTTGGCCCACGAAGTTGCGACACGCGGAATTACTGTGAATTCCGTGGCACCTGGATTTATCACAACTGCAATGACCGAGAAACTGACCGAGGAACAGAAAAAGGGTCTGTTGCTCAAGGTTCCGGCCGGTCGCATGGGCGATCCCGAGGAAATTGCAGCTGCCGTTCTGTATCTTTCCAGCCCCGAAGCGGGCTATGTTACCGGAAGCACCTTGCATGTGAACGGTGGTATGGCCATGTTGTGAGCGCGACAGGGGCGAGTGCGAAAGCGTTTGCCTCTTGCGTCGACTATGCTATAGGCGGCGCATCTATGCGGGGCCGGTCGTTCAGGTCGGCCTTCTATTTCCCGGTTCGCCGGGACCGAAACCGCCCAAAACGGGCAAACCAAAGCCAACCCGTGCGGGCAAGGGCAGAATCGGGCGGACCGCCCTGTAAAGGAATGAGGAATTGACATGAGCGACGTCGCAGATCGCGTTAAGAAGATCGTTGTTGAGCACCTGGGTGTTGAAGAAGATAAAGTCGTGGAAAACGCGTCCTTCATCGACGATCTGGGCGCAGATAGCCTGGACACAGTTGAGCTGGTCATGGCCTTCGAAGAAGAGTTCGGCATCGAGATCCCCGATGACGCAGCCGAGACAATCCAGACCTTTGGCGACGCCGTCAAGTTCATCAGCGAAGCGTCCTAAGCGTTTCTTTCTGATCAAAATCGGCGCTTCCGGGCAACGGGGGCGCCGTTTTTTTATGCCTGCCCGAATTTCGGACTTGCGTGGCTATTGTGGCCTGCGCACTGTTTCCACTGAGGCAAAACTCAAAGTGGACAGGGCATGATAAGATCCACTCCGATGATAAATACCGCGCGTTTGACGCTGTGCGCCATGCGCCCGGAAGACTTTGACCGGTTTGCGGAAATTTGGCGTGACCCTTGTGTCGTCCGGCATATCGGCGGCTCTCCCCGGTCGCGTGGCGAAGCGTGGGATTCGTTCCTGCGTAATGCCGGGCATTGGCAGATGGCCGGTTTTGGCCAGTGGGGCGTGATGCAACAATCGAATCGCAAGCTGATCGGGCAGGCCGGATTCTTCTATAGCAACCGATGCATGGGCGACGATTTCGACGGCTTCCCCGAGGCGGGGTGGGTGCTGGTCCCCGAAGCACAGGGGCAGGGATTGGGATACGAGGCAGCCAAGGCTGCGCATGACTGGTTTGATCGGGTGATTCCCGGACCGTTGGTCGCGATGATAAACGCGACGAACATGTCTTCGCAGAAACTCGCCAAGAAGCTAGGCTATGTTCTGATGCGGGAAGGGGTGTATAATGAAACCCCGGTGCATTTGTTACGACGCAACGGACCGCCAGCTCGCGCATAGATTCGCCACTTAAACAGTATGCCGCAAAATGGCCAAGCTGTGCCGATCCCGGTGATTTCGGGCGGGCGTTCTGGATGTATGCTGCCGGGGATTTTCAGAGCGATTGAGCGGAGGACCAAGCTCATGAGGATTTACCCCACGATGGAACTGCAGAACGGCCGGTGTGTCTCGCTGGACAAGGGTCGTCTGGAAGAAGCGATGATCTGGCACGTGAATCCGGTAGAAACCGCACGGAGCTGGGCAGAGGCGGGTGCCGAATGGATGCACCTGACGGATTTCGACGCGATCGAGGGTAAGGATACCAACGCGCAGCTGGTCGAGGATATCCTTCGCAAGGCCGAGATTCCGGTGCAGTTGGCGGGTGGCATGCGCTCGCGCGAGCAGATTGAGCGCTGGATCGACAAGGGCGCGGGCCGCATCGTGGTTGGCACGCTTGCTGCGCGTGAACCAAACCTGGTCAAGGATCTGGCCAAGCTGCACCCTGACCAGATCGTGCTGTCAGTGGATGTCTGGCAAGGCCTTGTTATGACTGACGGCTGGCGCAGCCAAAGTGCGTTCACGCCAGAAGCCTTTATCGACGCATTCGGCGATACGCCCTTTGCCGCCATCGTGGTAACAGATATCGACAGCGACATCGAAGATGTCGAGGCAAAGCTTGGTCTGATCTCGCGATTGGCAAACCATTCGCGTACTCCGGTGATTGCCAGCGGTGTCGTGCGCACAGCAGACGATATCTCACGGCTGGCATACATCCCCAACATCTCGGGCGCGATTGTCGGGCGTGCGTTGTTCCGCAAGACACTGGACTTGGCCAAAGCACTTGAAACTGCCAAATCGGCCCACGAGCCGGTCGCGCAGTTTCAGTAAGCAACTCCGCCCTTTCGGCTGGACGCGCGAAAGGGCGGTTTTGACAAGCGCCGAATTTCTGGTTTCCTTGGGCATTCGGCGACAGGACGCCGGGACGGAAAGAACCGTTGCTCTTGCCCCCGCACCCCGGGCCGGGGTATGAGCGGTTCTCATAAGAGGAAGCAGGCAAGAGGCACTTCATGCGCAGAGTCGTTGTAACCGGTCTTGGATTGGTCACTCCTTTGGCCAGCGGGGTCGAGGAAACCTGGTCGCGGCTGCTGGACGGAGAGTCCGGTGCAGGCCCAATCACGCATTTCGATGCAGAGGCAAGCGGGGTCGCAACGACCTACGCCTGCGAGGTGCCGCGCGGCGACGGAACCAACGGGACCTTCAATCCCGATGACTGGATGCCGCTGAAGGAGCAGCGCAAGATCGAAGACTTTATCCTGTATTCCATCGCGGCCGCCGAAATGGCCTGTAAGGATGCAGGCTGGCTGCCGGATGACGAAGAATCGCGCCTGCGTACGGGTGTTCTGATCGGCTCGGGCATTGGTGGTCTGGGATCGATTGCCAATACCGCGAACCTGATCCGCGACAAGGGTCCGCGTCGGGTATCTCCGTTCTTTATTCCAGGCGCACTGATCAACCTGGCCTCGGGTCAGGTATCAATTCGCCATGGGTTCAAAGGGCCGAACCACTCGGTCGTGACCGCATGTTCAACCGGTGCGCACGCAATCGGCGACGCCAGCCGCATCATCCGGGCGGGTGACGCAGATGTCATGGTGGCAGGTGGTGGCGAGGGCTGCATCTGCGAGATCGGTATTGCCGGGTTCAACGCATGTAAGGCGCTGTCGACCAAATACGCAGATAATCCAAAGGCTGCCAGCCGACCCTATGACGTGGACCGTGACGGTTTCGTGATGGGCGAGGGCGCCGGCATTGTGGTTCTGGAAGATTACGAACACGCCAAAGCGCGCGGCGCCAAGATCTACGCCGAGGTTCTGGGCTATGGTATGTCGGGCGACGCCTATCACATCACTGCGCCGTCCGAGGATGGCGATGGGGCCGAACGTTCCATGAGAGCGGCGTTGCGCAGCGCCGGGCTGGAGCCGAAAGACCTGGATTACATCAACGCGCATGGCACCTCGACCATGGCGGACACGATCGAACTGGGCGCTGTCGAGCGCCTGTTGGGCGAGCATGCCGGGAATGCGACGATGAGTTCGACCAAGTCGGCAACCGGTCACTTGCTGGGTGCTGCGGGCGCGATTGAGGCAATATTCTCAATCCTGGCAATCCGCGATCAGGTCGCACCGCCAACAATTAACCTGGATAACCCGGCTGTTGAAACTCCGATTGATCTTGCCCCCAACGCCAAGCGCGAGCGTGAAATCAATGTGGCGCTGTCGAACTCGTTCGGGTTTGGTGGAACCAATGCCAGCGTGATCTTCGGAAAGGTCAATTAAATGTGGCGGGCCATCGCTTCGAATGCGCTGACCATCCTGGTGGTCGGCCTGTTTCTGGTGGGCGGTCTGATCCTGTGGGGACAGTCGCAGTACAAGGCCGAAGGCCCGCTTGAGACCGCGATTTGCCTTCAGGTCAAAAGCGGTTCGAACATGACACGTGTCAGTCGCGATCTGGAAGATCAGGGTGCCATTCGAAGTTCAATTCTGTTTCGAATGGCCGCTGACTATACCGATCAGGCGCAGCGGTTGAAAGCGGGCAGCTTTCTGGTGCGCGAAGGTGCGTCGATGGCGCAGATCATCGAAGAAATCACCAGCAGCGGCGCCAGCACTTGCGGGTCGGAAATCGAATACCGTATCGGTGTGACACGCACCCAAACCCGCGTGCGTGAACTGGATCCGGCAACACTGGATTTTGTCGAGATTGCTTCATTTGATGCGGCAGAGGAACAAACGCCTGAAGCCTATACCGAGAAACGCAACGAGGCTGATACGCGATATCGCGTGTCGCTTGCCGAAGGTGTGACCTCGTGGCAGGTGGTTGAAGCTCTGAAATCATTCGAAGCGCTGTCGGGTGAGGTGACCGAGATCCCGGCTGAGGGCATGTTGGCCCCGGACAGTTACGATGTTGTGGCCGGACAGGATCGCAATGCGATTTTGCAAGCCATGCAGGACAAGCAACAACTGCGGATCAACGCGGTTTGGGAAAGCCGTCAAGGCGGGTTGCCGCTGGACACTCCTGAAGAGATGCTGATCCTTGCGTCTATCATCGAAAAGGAAACCGGTGTTCCGGAGGAACGCGGCCAGGTCGCCAGTGTGTTCGTGAACCGCCTGAAACAAGGGATGCGGTTGCAAACCGATCCGACCGTCATCTATGGCGTGACAAAGGGGCAGGGCACATTGGGTCGCGGGTTGCGGCGCAGCGAATTGAACCGTCCAACACCGTGGAACACCTATCAGATCGACGGGCTGCCTCCGACGCCGATTGCAAATCCAGGTCTGGCGAGCCTGGAAGCAGCGGTTGCGCCGGATGACACCAACTATGTGTTCTTCGTCGCTGACGGCTCGGGCGGGCATGCGTTTGCAGAAACCCTGCAGGAGCACAATCGCAACGTTGCCAAATGGCGCGAAATTGAAGAACAGCAGAGCTCGGGGAATTAAGCCGGGCGGATTGCTGGTTTTGTTAACAAAATACGCCGACGCCGGTATAAAAACTGGCGCCGGCGTTTTCTTTGGCAGCCTCTTCAGTCCTTAGGCGGCTGAGCGTCTTTTGTTGGGACGGCGCCGTCTGGAGTTGGAAGGTTTCCCATCGCCGTTGGCCGGCTTGGGCTTGAACCCGCGACGGCGGTTGTTTTGACGACGTGCAGGTTGCTGAACCTCGACCCCTTCCGGCATGGTGCCGCTTGTGACAGGGATTTCAATTTTCATCAGCTTCTGGATCTGACGCAACAGGTCGACTTCTTCCGGTGCACAGAACGCGATCGCTTCCCCTTCGCGCCCGGCACGGGCGGTGCGCCCGATACGGTGGACGTAATTGTCGGGCACGTCGGGTAGGTCGAAGTTGATGACATAGGCGACGCCGGGGATGTCGATGCCACGCGCGGCAACGTCGGTGGCCACCAGTATGTTCACCTCACCAGCGCGGAAGGCATTGATGGCCCGGTCACGCTGGCCCTGGCTTTTGTTCCCGTGAATGGACGCCGCGTTAAAGCCGTCGTCCACCAGCCCTTTCATCAGCCGTTCAGCGCCGTGTTTTGTGCGGGTGAAGACCAGTGTCAGCGCATCCGCGTCCTGCGACAGGATTTCGCGCAACTTAGACGGTTTTCCGGGTTTCGAAACAAAGTGAAGGGACTGGGTGATCTTGTCAGCGGCCTTGCCCGGGGGCGAAACCTGCACCCGCTGCGGATTGTTCAGATAGGCACGGCTGAGCTCCTCCATCTGTTTCGGCATTGTGGCCGAGAACAGCATGGTCTGGCGGGGCGTGCCCAGTGCAGGCGCGATGCGACGCAGAGCGTGAATGAAGCCCAGGTCAAGCATCTGATCTGCTTCGTCCAATACCAGATGGCGCACCGAACCAAGGTCAACAGCGCCCCGTTCCATCAGGTCAATCAGGCGGCCCGGGGTGGCGACCAGAATATCGGTGCCGCGTGCGAGGAACATCACTTGTTTGTTGATCGACTGGCCACCAACAACTGTAGCGACCCGCAGCTTTGTTCCTTTGGTGAGGGTGCGCAAACTGTCGGCGATCTGGTTCACGAGCTCGCGGGTGGGGGCGAGGATCAGTGATTTGGCTGTTTTGGGATCGGGCTTGCCGGGCTGCGCCAGCAGGTGGTCGATCAGGGGCAGGCCAAAGGCCAGTGTCTTGCCGGTGCCGGTTTGGGCCAGCCCGAGGATGTCATGCCCGTTCAGGGCCAGCGGAATGGCCTGGTTCTGAATCGGGGTGGGTTGAGTGAAATTGGCGCGTTTCAACGCGTCGTTCAGTGTCGGCGCGAGGCCGAGCATATCGAAGTCGAACAAAAAATTATCCTTTACGGCCCGCAGGTTAAACCCCACGAGCAGGTGGTGACTGGCCACGTTCATGTGACCGGCAGGGTTGTGCGAGACCTCGGGATGCGCGAGCGAATCCAGCGCCATCCGGCCATCGCGTAAAGAACCCTGCGTGAAGGGGAACCGGGAGTAATGTGCTGGCGCTGTGGGGCCTGAAGCCCGACGATGCTCACGCGGTGGCGCCGTGATTAAGGGCACATGAGGGTTTCGGGAGGGAATGTCAAGGACTGGTTTTGCCGCGGGCAGGTTGCGCGCAGGACCTTGACGCGTCGAAATCGGGTGATGCGGGCGATTTTGAGCGCGATTTCGGAAAATGTCAGGTTTGTACACGCGTCAAGGTGGGGAGTGTGCAATTTGTACACGCTGAAAGCGGCACGGGGGTAACCCTGTGTTAATCCCTCTGGTCGGTGAGGCGGTCAGGGCTTGGAAGGCTAAAGGGCGGGGCGGCGTTTTGGCCGAGGGTTACCATGGCCGGAAATTCACTGTCCGTTAACCCGCACCGTACGATCCCTGTTGCGCGCCTGTTGCGTAAATCCTTGACTTTACGCGCTTTATCCCGTATTGGTTGTGTCATGCTAGAAGAAGTGGGCGAACGGCCTCGGGGCGACCCGGTGGCCGTTTTTTCGTTTCTCTCGTGCGGAGAACACTCACGCATGAGGTCACAGGCAAACATGACTTTGATTACCCCGGAAGAGCGGATTTCCCAGACGGCTGAACTGTTGCAGTCCCTGGAAAGGTCTATTCGCGATCTGCGGCAAGCGGCAGAAGACCTGCGCAAACAGATCGGTGCCGGGGAGGATGCAGATCTTGCTGGTTCAGCCAAGCAACTCGGTCAGCTGGAGGGGCTGATCCGAAGTTGCCAGAAAGTGGAGACAAGCTTTGTCGAACAACATTACAGACAAGCCGGAATTGCCCAAGGGGGCTATGCGCTCGACCTTGCGCGGGCCCGATTTGAGATCGGGTGCAGGCTGGCTCGCCTCCGCCGATGCTGCGGTGCGGGAGAGATTTCTGAGTGAGATCGGGGAGGGGGGGCTGTGTGCCCTCCCTTTCCTGTTTGAATTCTGGGCGCTGCCACATCAATTGCCGCCCGAGGGCGACTGGCGGTCCTGGGTGATCATGGGCGGGCGTGGCGCGGGCAAAACGCGGGCCGGGGCCGAATGGGTCAGATCGATGGTCGAGGGGCCGAAACCGCTGGACAAGGGCGAGGCGTGCCGCGTGGCGCTGGTGGGTGAAACATTCGATCAGGTGCGCGATGTGATGATCTTTGGCGACAGCGGGATATTGCAATGCTCGCCCCCGGATCGTCGGCCCACGTGGAAGGCATCGGAACGCAAGCTGATCTGGCCCAACGGGGCCGAGGCACAGGCGTTTTCAGCACATGATCCCGAAGGGTTGCGCGGGCCGCAATTTGATGCGGCCTGGGTGGATGAGCTGGCCAAGTGGAAGAAGGCGGGTGAGACCTGGGACATGCTGCAATTTGCGCTGCGCTTGGGCGAGCGGCCTCGGGTCTGCGTGACCACAACGCCGCGCAATGTGAAGGTTTTGAAGGAGTTGCTGGCGTCACCCTCTACCGTGCAGACCCATGCGCCGACCGAAGCGAACCGGGCCAATCTGGCGGCGTCGTTTCTGGAAGAAGTGCGCGCGCGCTATGCGGGTACGCGGCTGGGGCGGCAGGAGCTGGACGGGGTGCTGCTGTCAGACGCGGAAGGAGCGCTGTGGACGGGTTCGATGCTGGAGGCGGCGCGCTGTACGCAGGTGCCCGAATTGGATCGCATCGTGGTAGCGCTGGACCCGGCGGTGACATCCGGGTCAGGCGCGGATGCCTGCGGGATCGTGGTGGTTGGGGCGCAAGTGCAAGGCCCGCCTGAGGCGTGGCGGGCGTTCGTGCTGGCTGACCGGACGGCGCAGGGCGTTGGCCCGGCGGGCTGGGCGCAGGCGGCGATTGACGCGATGGATGAGTTCGGGGCCGAACGGCTGGTGGCCGAGGTCAATCAGGGCGGGCAACTGGTGGAAGAGGTCGTGCGGCAGGTGGACCCTCTGGTCCCATATCGCGCGGTGCGGGCGTCACGCGGCAAGGTCGCGCGGGCCGAGCCTGTGGC
Organism: Ruegeria sp. YKSF131; assembly: GCF_059612645.1. Taxonomy (NCBI): domain Bacteria; kingdom Pseudomonadati; phylum Pseudomonadota; class Alphaproteobacteria; order Rhodobacterales; family Roseobacteraceae; genus Ruegeria; species Ruegeria sp. YKSF131. The sequence continues at coordinate 76,084 of NZ_JBXWQZ010000012.1, forward strand.
GGCGCTGTACGAACAGGGGCGGGTGCGCCATGTGGCCGGGTTGGACGCGTTGGAGGAGCAGATGTGCCAGATGACCGCGCGCGGGTTCGAGGGGCAGGGCTCGCCCGACCGCGTCGATGCGCTGGTCTGGGCGCTGCATGAGTTGGTTGTGGGGCCTGCGGGGGTGTATCGGCGACCTAGGGTGCGGGCGTTGTGAGGGCAAGGTCTGGTTTGGCAATTCTTGTATACGGCATTCGAAACCAATAACTTGCTTGCAAACCGATGGTGAGAAAAAACTTGGATGAGATTGTTGACCTGTCGTTCCAACTGCGAGAACAGTGTATCACGTCCGTCAGGAACTTGGCTGGCCAATTCGACGAATCCGAAGATGCCCCACCAATTTCAGCCTTCAACATGGTCCACAATGAGGCAACTATCACTATCGAGTTGTTGCACTATTACAATTCTGTTTGGCGAAAAGCTCAAAAGATCAGTGCAGAGGAACGTGACCGAGCAAAGGAGGAAAACGCTCAACGTGTGATGATGGTCACGGCAAGGACCTTCATTTCGTCGCTTTCAGCTATTGAATATGTTACTAAACTGGCGCTGAAAGGTCATGCCAATTTGCTATCCATCGATTGGGGTCAGAGGGTCTATCTCGGTAAGGTTTTAGAAAAGTCCAATGCTGCCAGATGGATCGACGACGATATGGTGAGAAATATGAAAGATCTTTTGTTTGTTAGAAATTGCCTCGTACACAACAATGGCGTCTCAGACGAAGACCGCAAACTATTTCATCCAGCTGATAAGCCTTTGGAAGCTAAAATAGGTCAAATGATCCAATCCGACCTGAAGTTGCTTTTGGAATACACCTGCTACGCATGTTATGTGTTCGAAAGTTGGTCTGAGAGTTTCCTAATCAATAAGTAGCGCGGACCGCGACAACCTTATCATCTAAGATGTTGAAATTCCAGTGATCTGATCGGTTATTCAACTAAGCAGCAATGCTGTATTCGATCGCTGTATAGGATGGAGACAACCCGTTGCCCACCCCCCGTACGCCCCATTCCCAAGCCCTAAACGTCTTTCCGTCATAACTCCTTTCAACAAGCCGAGCAGAGCGGCGGCAGAAAGGAGCACAGATGGTATTCGATTTCTTACGTCGTGGATCGGCTGGGAGCGCGCCCGAGGCGAAGGCGAGCGCGACCGGGCCTGTGGTGGCGTGGCAGACCGGCGGGCGCGTGGCGTGGAGCCCGCGGGACACGGTGTCGCTGACACGGACGGGATTTTCGGGCAATCCGGTGGGGTTTCGGTCGGTCAAGCTGATTGCTGAATCGGCGGCGGCTCTGCCCTTGATTTTGCAGGGTCAGGGGCAGCGCTTCGATGCGCATCCGATCCTGGCCCTGTTGCGGCGCCCGAATGCGGCGCAGGGGCGGGCAGAGATGCTGGAGGCCCTGTTCGGGCAGCTGCTGCTGTCGGGCAATGCTTATGTCGAGGCGGTGCAGGTCGAGGACGGGCTGCCGGTTGAGCTGCATGTTTTGCGTTCGGACCGGATGAGCGTGGTGCCGGGGGCGGATGGGTGGCCCAAGGCCTATGATTACAGCGTCGGTGGCAAGACGCACCGGTTCTCGGCCGAGGCCATCTGCCATATCAAGACGTTCCACCCGCAAGATGATCATTACGGGTTCTCGCCGATGCAGGCAGCGGCGACGGCGATTGATGTGCACAACAGCGCCTCGCGGTGGTCGAAATCGCTGCTGGACAATGCCGCGCGGCCCTCGGGGGCGCTGGTGTGGAAGGGCGGTGATGGTCACGGAATGATGGCCGAGGAGCAGTTCCGCCGCCTGTCCGACGAGATCGAGCAGAACTATCGCGGGGCGCGCAATGCCGGCCGTCCGATGGTTCTGGAGGGGGGGCTGGATTGGAAGCCGATGGGCTTTTCCCCCTCGGATATGGAGTTTCAGAAGACCAAGGAAGCCGCCGCCCGCGAGATCGCGCTGGCCTTTGGGGTCCCGCCGATGCTGCTGGGGATACAGGGCGACGCGACCTATTCGAACTATCAGGAGGCCAACCGGGCGTTTTACCGCCTGACCGTGCTGCCCCTGGTGACGCGGGTGGCGGCGGCGGTGTCGGAGTGGCTGACGGGCTTTACCGGCGAGGATCTGATGCTGAAGCCGGATCTGGATCAGGTAACAGCCCTGTCTGCCGAGCGGGATGCGCAATGGGCGCGGGTCAACCGGGCGGAATTCCTGAGCGATGTGGAAAAACGCAGGTTGCTGGGGCTGCCGGAGCGTGCAGATGGCTGAGGGGTATCCTCCGTTCGAATGCGCGCCGGGGCTACGTCTGGCCGCGCATGAGCGGGTGGCCGAGATCCAGCATGCGCATCTTTGCAGGCGGCTGGATCAGATCGAAGAGATGATGGAGCGGCTGGAGAAACGGCTGTGGCTGACAGTCTATGGTGTGGCCGCAGTGATCCTGGCGCAGGCGTTTCAGTCATTCCTGGTGGTAACGCCATAAGTTCAGTGGGTTACATGGAGAAGTTCATGGATTTGGAGCATAAGTTCGCAGGGTTCGGTGACATCCTGTCGGTGACCGAGGATGCGATGATCGAAGGCTATGCCAGCCTGTTCGGGCAAGTCGATCATGGCAGTGACATGGTGCAGCGCGGGGCCTATCGCGCCTCGCTAGAGGGGCTCGCCAAGGCGGGTCAGCGGGTCAAGATGCTGTGGCAGCACGACCCGGCGCAACCCATAGGCGTCTGGGACGAGGTACGCGAGGACGACAAGGGCCTGTGGGTCAAGGGACGTCTGCTGGAAAGCACCCAGAAAGGCCGCGAAGCGGCCGAGCTGATCCGCGCGGGTGCGATGGATGGCCTGTCGATCGGCTATCGCACCAAACGGGCCGTGAAGAATGACAAGGGCCAGCGGGTCCTGACGGAACTGGAGCTTTGGGAGGTGTCGCTGGTGACCTTCCCGATGCTGCCCAGTGCGCGGGTGGCGGCAAAGGGGAGCGACCCCGATGCCGAGAATACCTGGCGCAGTATTGCCGAGGTGTTCAACGACGCCCGGCAGGAGCTGGCGCGGACCTAGCGCGCCTCAAACCCACCCAAAAACAGGACATGCTGATGAGCAAGACCGAGATACCGGCCTTGACCGGAGAGGGTGCGCCCCTGGTTCAGGAGGTGAAGCAGGCGATGGCTGGCTTCGTGAATGAATTCAAGGGCCTGAAGGCTGAAGTTAAAACAAAACTGCAACAGACAGAAGAGCGACTGACCATGCTGGATCGTAAATCAACCATCGCGGCGCGCCCGCATCTTGCGGCCTCGACCCTGGACGGTGCACCGCACCAGAAGGCGTTCGACGCCTATGTACGCTCGGGCGAGGATGACGGGCTGCGCGGGCTGGAGATGGAGAGCAAATCGCTGTCCACCGCCGTCAACAGCGATGGCGGGTATCTGGTCGATCCGCAGACCGCCGAGACGATCAAGTCGGTTCTGAACGCAACCGCGTCGATCCGCTCGATTGCGTCGGTGGTGAATGTCGAGGCGAATTCGTTCGATGTGCTGATCGACCATACCGATGTCGGTGCCGGCTGGGCTGATGAGAATTCGTCCACTTCCGAAACCGGAACCCCGTCGATCGACCGCATCTCGATCCCACTGCACGAGTTGAGCGCGCTGCCCAAAGCCTCGCAACGTTTGCTGGATGACAGCGCGTTCGATGTCGAGGGCTGGCTGGCCGGTCGGATTGCCGACAAGTTCGCCCGTGCCGAGGCGGCGGCCTTTATCGCGGGTGACGGTGTGGACAAACCCAAAGGTCTGATGATCCACCGCGCGGTATCCGACGACACCTGGTCCTGGGGCAGCCTGGGGTATGTTGCCACCGGCATCGATGGCGGTGTCGACGCGGATGCGATTGTCGATGTGGTTTATGCGCTGGGCGCGCAATACCGGGTCAATGGCACATTCGTCATGAACTCGAAAACGGCGGGTGTGATCCGCAAGCTGAAGGACAGCGATGGCCGTTTCCTGTGGTCGGACGGTCTGGCCGCTGGTGAGCCCGCGCGCCTGATGGGCTATCCGGTACTGATTGCCGAGGACATGCCGGATGCGGCCTCGGACAGCTTCTCGATCGCGTTTGGCGACTTCAAATCCGGTTACACCATCGCCGAACGCCCCGATCTGCGCGTGCTGCGCGACCCGTTCAGCGCCAAGCCGCATGTCCTGTTCTATGCGACCAAACGCGTGGGCGGTGATGTGAGCGACTTTGCAGCCATCAAGCTGGTGAAATTCGGCATCGCATAGGCGGTGGCGAATCCGGGGGGCCATCAGCCCCTCGGGCGGCGGGCACGGGCCGGGGTGAGATCCCCCGCGTTGTCTAGCTGCTCCCCTCCGTCCGAGCAACGTGGGGCGGCGAGTGCCCGTCATTTTCCTGACTGAGGCCCCCGGTGGGGTCCGAGATTGCGGAGTGAATGGATGATGTTGATCGAAGAAACCGCCATCGCGGATGCGGCGCTGCCGGTGGATCAGTTCAAGGCGCATCTGCGGCTGGGCAGGGGCTTTGCCAAGGATGACGTTCAGAACGAGGTGCTGAAGGGGTTCCTGCGGGCGGCCATGGCCGCGATTGAGGCGCGCACCGGCAAGGTTCTGATCGAGCGCGACTTTTCATGGAGCCTGAGCGGTTGGCGCGATCCGTCGGGCGAGGTTTTGCCGGTTGCTCCGGTGACATCGGTGCTGTCCGTGACGCTGACCGATGCGGCAGGTTCTGAAACCGTTGCGGATGCGGCGGTGTATCGGCTGGAACGCGATGGCCAGCGCCCGCGGTTGCGGCCGGTCGGGTTGGTCCTGCCTGCGATTGCAACGGGGGGTGCGGTGAAGATCGCCTTCACGGCCGGGATGGCCACGGACTGGGCCGGTTTGCCTGCCGATCTGGGCCAGGCGGTACTGTTACTGGCGGCGCATTATTACGAATACCGGGACGAGACCGCGCTGGGCGCGGGGTGCATGCCGTTTGGTGTCACCAGCCTGATCCAGCGCTATCGGATGGTGCGCTTTGGTGCGGGGGTGGTGCAATGAACACCCCGCGTCTGAACCGCAAGCTGGTGCTTGAGGCCCCGATGCGCAGCGCTGACGGGTCCGGGGGATATACCGAGGCTTGGGCCGCGCTGGGAACGCTGTGGGCCGAGGTCACGGCGCGCAGTGGTGCGGAACGGCAGATCGCTGGCGTTTCCGTCTCGCGCGTGGGGTATCGCATCGTGGTGCGGGGCGCCCCCGAAGGGTCGACCATGCGCCCGGCGCCGGATCAGCGGTTTCGCGAGGGCAATCGCCGTTTCGTCATCCGCGCCGTGGCAGAGCGTGACGCGCGCGGCCAGTACCTGATCTGTTTCGCGGATGAAGAGGTGGCGGCATGAGCTATGGCGTATCAGCCGCCCTGCAGGCGGCGGTGTTTCAGCACCTGACCGCGGATGCGGATGTCAGCGGCCAGTCCGGCGGCGCGATCTATGACGCGGTGCCCACGGGAACGGTTCCGCAGACCTATGTGACATTGGGCCCGGAAGAGGTCCGCGACGCCTCGGACCGGTCGAGCGCGGGTGCGATCCACCGCTTTACGGTTTCGGTGGTGTCCGAAGCCGCCGGGTTTGGCGCGGCAAAGACGCTGGCCGGGGCGGTGTGTGACGCGCTGGACAACGCGCCGCTGGTTCTGAGCCGCGGGCATCTGGTCGGGCTGTGGTTCGAGCGCGCCTCGGCCCGGCGAACCGGGACAGGCGGCAGCATCCGCCAGATCGACCTGAGATTCCGCGCCCGCGTGGAAGACGACTAAGCAATCAACGGAGAGAGCACATGGCTGCCCAGAACGGAAAAGACCTTTTGGTCAAAGTGGACATGAACGGCACGGGCCTGTTCCAGACCATTGCGGGCCTGCGGGCCACGCGGATCAGTTTCAACGCCGAAAGCGTGGACGTCACCAGTCTGGAAAGTCAGGGGGGGTGGCGCGAGCTGTTGTCGGGGGCGGGGGTCAAATCGGCCTCGATCTCGGGTTCGGGCGTGTTCAAGGATGCTGGTACGGACGAACGTGCGCGGCAGCTGTTTTTTGACGGCGAGACCCCGGCGTTTCAGGTGATCATCCCCGATTTCGGCATTGTCGAGGGGGCGTTTCAGGTGACGGGCATCGAGTATGCAGGCTCACACAACGGTGAGGCGACCTATGAGATGAGCATGGCAAGCGCCGGTGCGCTGAGCTTTACGGCGCTGTAATCGCATGGCCAATCCGTGGACGGGCGAGGTGGCACTGACCATCGATGGAGAGCGGCGGGTGCTCAAGCTGACGCTGGGCGCTTTGGCGGAACTGGAGCAGGAGCTGAACACCGGATCCCTGGTCGAGCTGGTGCAGCGGTTCGAGGGTGGCGCGTATTCCAGCAGTGACGTGCTGGCGCTGATCGTTGCCGGGTTGCGGGGCGGGGGCCGGGATACCAGCCGCGCCGATCTGTTTCATGCCGAAATCGCGGGCGGCCCCATGGCTGCGGCCAAAGCGGCGGCCGAGCTGCTGGCCCGCGCCTTCATGGTGCCGGAAACGACATGAGCGGGTTCGACTGGCCCGCCCTGATGCGGGCCGGGTTTCTGGGGCTGCGGCTGTCACCGGATCATTTCTGGCGTCTGACCCCGGCGGAACTGCGGCTGATGCTGGGGCAGGGCGCCGGGATGCCCGCGATGAACCGGGCAGGCCTTGACGCGCTGCTGGCCGCCTTCCCGGACAAGCAACAAGGAGAGCGTGATGACGGATCGTGACGGGTTTGACGACTTGCAGGAACGGGGCGCAGCGCTGGGCGATGCCCTGGGTGATGCTGCGACGATGGCCGCGGCGTTTGACAGCCAGATGAAGCGGATCAGCGCCGCGTTCGAGGAAACCGGCAAGGATGTCGCCACGTTGGAGCGGGGCATGTCCAGCGGTTTGCGCAAGGCGTTCGATGGTGTGGTTCTGGAGGGGATGAGCCTGTCGGGCGCGCTGGATGTGCTGAAGAACTCGCTGATCCAAACGGCTTATGCAGCCGCAATCAAGCCGGTGACGGATCACTTCGGTGGGTTGCTGGCAAACTCGGTCGGCGGGTTGGTGCAGGGTCTTCTGCCCTTTGCCGATGGCGGCAGTTTCAGCCAGGGCCGGGTGATGCCCTTTGCCAATGGCGGCGTGGTCAGCAGCCCGACGATGTTTCCAATGCGGGGCGGCACCGGGCTGATGGGCGAGGCCGGCCCCGAGGCGATCATGCCGCTGGCGCGCGGCGCGGACGGCAAGCTGGGCGTGCGCACGCAGGGCGGCGGGCGTTCGGTGAATGTGGTGATGAACATCACGACCCCGGATGTGCAGGGGTTCCGCCGCTCGCAGGGGCAGATTGCAGCACAGATGAGCCGTGCGTTGGGGCGCGGCAATCGCAACAGGTAAATCAAGGAGCAGGTGATGACTTTCCACGAGGTGAGATTTCCCGCCAGCCTGAGCTTTGGCTCGGTCGGGGGGCCCGAGCGACGCACGGATATCGTGACGCTGGCCAACGGGTTCGAAGAACGCAACACGCCCTGGGCCCATTCCCGGCGCAGGTATGATGCGGGGCTGGGGATGCGCTCGCTGGACGATATCGAGACGCTGATTTCGTTCTTCGAGGCGCGGCAGGGCCAGATGTATGGGTTTCGCTGGAAGGACTGGTCGGATTTCAAATCCGGCAAGGCCACGCTGGATGTCGATGTCGGAGATCAGGTTATCGCACGCGGCGACGGTGTGCGGACTGAGTTTCAGCTGATCAAGACCTATAGCTCGGGCGGGGTCAGCTATGCCCGCCCCATCGTCAAGCCGGTGCTGGGGACGGTGCGTCTGGGGCTGGATCAGGATGAGATCCGGGAGGGTGTGGAATTCGAGGTCGATCTGGCAACCGGCCGGATCACCTTTGCCGACCCGCCACCGGAAGAGGTGGATATCACCGCCGGGTTCGAATTCGATGTACCAGTACGGTTTGACACCGACAAGATCCATACCAGCGTCGCCAGTTTTCAGGCCGGAGAGGCGCCGAACGTTCCCGTGGTCGAGGTGCGTGTCTGATGGCTGTGGATGAACAGGGCCTGCACGCGCATCTGCAAAGCGGAATGACCACTGTGTGCCGGTGTTGGGCGATCAGACGCCGGGATGGTCAGGAATACGGGTTCACCGATCATGATCTGGAACTTGGCTTTGACGGATTGACGTTCAGGGCCAGCACCGGATTGACGGCGGCGGCCATCGAACAGGCCACCGGCCTGTCCATTGACAACACCGAAGCCATGGGCGCGCTGTCGGATGCGGCCATTCGCGAAGAGGATATCGAGGCGGGGCGGTTCGACGGGGCCGAGGTGCGCGCGTGGCTGGTCAACTGGGCCGACCCGGATCAGCGTATCCTTCAGTTCCGGGGCTCAATCGGGGAATTGCGGCGCGCAGGCGGCGCGTTTCACGCCGAGCTGCGTGGCCTGACCGATTTGCTGAACCGCCTGTTGGGGCGCGTGTATCAGAAACCCTGTACCGCCGTATTGGGAGACCGGACCTGTCGGTTCGACATGGATACGCCCGGCTATTGGATCGAGGGCGCCGTCACCGGTTTCGATGGCGGAACCGTTCTGCTTGTGGCAGGCGGGGGAACCATCGATGACGGGTGGTTCGAGCGCGGCAGGGTCGACGTAGTGTCGGGAGCGGCGGAAGGGCTCTGGTCATCGATCAAGCACGACCGGCAGGTGGCGGAAGGGCGGCAAATCACGCTCTGGTCCGGTTTCGGGGAAAGCCTGGTGCCGGGTGACAT
>NZ_JBXWQZ010000013.1:0-84590 GCF_059612645.1 Ruegeria sp. YKSF131
CCGCAATATCTGGATATCTCTGTCCCGGCGGGTGTGAAGAAAACTTTCCGAATCGATACGTATCGCCGTGCTTTCGCCTATGTGTTTCAGGGTCAGGCCGCCTTTGCCGATGCCTCGCAGCCGACAGGTGTGCTGCTGGAAAAGGAAATCGCCGGGCAAGAGGTCAATATCCGCGACATGTCTGGGGATCGCACGCTTGTCCGTTTTGGCACTGGCGATGAAATCACCGTTCAGGCTGGCCCCCAAGGCGTGCGGTTCCTACTGATCTCAGGGGCTCCGATCAATGAACCCGTCGCGTGGCATGGCCCCATCGTGATGAACACGCGGGCCGAACTGGAACAGGCATTTCGCGAGCTGCGCAATGGCACGTTCATTCGCCCCGCGCACTAACAGCGTGACGGTTTGACCCTGTCAGGCCGTCACTGCCTTGTGCACCATGTTCCAATAGATCTCCTCGACCTCGTCCAGTGACAGGCGACCACCCGAACGGTACCAAGTCATCACGCCGTTCAGCATGGCAATCACGGCCAGCGTTGCAATCTTCGTGTCCGAAATTGCGAATTTTCCGGCCTGCTGCCCTGAGTCAAGGATGCTTTCCAGCACGTTTTCGTATTGGCGCCGCAGGTCTTCGATTTCAGCAAAGTTTTCGGGCGAAAGATTGCGCAACTCCATATAGGCGATGAAAACTTCGTCGGGGCGTTGCAAATGGAAGCGGATGTGAAAGCCGATAAACTGGCGCAAGGCGTCTTTTGCATCGTCGCAACGGCCCATTGCATCTAGCGCCTCAAGCAGGTCCTGCATGTGTTCGCGCATCAACCGGTGTAAAAGGCTCTGTTTGTCGGGCGTATAGTTATAAAGCGCGCCTGCCTGGACCCCGACCTCTTTCGCGATCTGCCGCATCGAGACAGCGGCATACCCATAGCGGGCAAACAGGTGCAGCGCGGCCTTGCGGATACGCGGGCCGGTTATGTCGGAATGTGAGCCTTGAGTGCGTGCCATGGGTCTACAGTATATGAACAGATGTTCATTTAGAACCCCGCTTGAACGATGTCGTCAAAACGTGCATCACGATAAGGCAACAAAGACCGAAAAGCCTGCGACATGAAACTGCTGCCTGTTTTGCCACTTTTTCTGTTTTGTACCGCCTGTGCGGACATTCCCGAGCTGGAAGGCAGCGAACAGGCTGCGGTCAGATCCGCCGCCTACCCGCGCCTTATTCCGCTGCAGGAAACCTTGGGGCCACCGGTGGATCCGATCCATCAGGCAGCAGCCGTCGAAGACGAACTGACACAACGCAGCAATGCCTTGGCTCAAAAGGCGCAGGCGCTACAAAACGCGCAAACCAACTGACGCGCCATAAATCACCCCCACTATCCCCCGGTGACGGATTGCACCCTTGGCCTGAACCCGCTAAGGCAGCGCTGATTGGACAAGCATCCGACACCAAAAATACTCGAGCGGAAAAGGACCACGACATGACACAGGCACTGCGGCTTGGAATTGCGGGCTTGGGAACGGTCGGCGTGGGTGTCGTCAAGATCGTCCGCCGCCATGCAGAGTTGTTGCAGGCCCGTACAGGCCGTTCGATTGAAATCGTGGCTGTTTCCGCGCGCGACCCGAACAAGGACCGTGGCGTTAACCTGTCGGATTATGCCTGGGAAACTGATCCGGTTGCATTGGCAAAACGCGACGACATAGACGTTTACGTCGAATTGATGGGTGGCGAGAATGGTCCAGCCAAAGCCTCGGTCGAAGCAGCATTGGCCAGTGGCAAGGATGTGGTCACGGCCAACAAGGCGTTGCTGGCCATCCACGGGCAGGAACTGGCCGAAAAGGCCGAGGCCGCCGGTCGTGTGATCCGGTTTGAGGCCGCTGTCGCTGGTGGTATCCCGGTTATCAAATCCCTGACCGAAGGTCTGGCGGGTAACGAGATCACCCGCGTGATGGGTGTGATGAACGGGACGTGCAACTACATCCTGACTCGGATGCAGTCGCAGCGTCAGGGCTATAATGCCCTTTTCGATGAATGCGCCGAATTGGGATATCTGGAGGCAGACCCCAATCTGGACGTCGGGGGTATCGACGCTGCGCACAAGCTGGCTCTGCTATCCTCGATTGCGTTTGGGACCAAGCCGAATTTCGACGCGATCGAGATTGAGGGTATCCAGCAGATCAGCCTGGACGACATCGACCAGGCCGAAGACATGGGCTTTCGCATCAAGCTGCTGGGCGTGGCGCAGCGCACCGCGCGCGGGCTGGAGCAACGTATGCAGCCCTGCCTGGTACCCAGTGACTCACCACTGGGCCAGCTGGAAGGCGGCACCAATATGGTCGTGATCGAAGGCGACGCGGTTGAGCAGGTTGTTCTGCGCGGCCCCGGCGCGGGCGAAGGCCCGACAGCCAGCGCTGTGATGGGCGATGTCTGCGATCTGGCGCGCGGATTGCAAATCCCGACCTTTGGCCGCCCGGCCACCACGCTTGAAACCGCAGTTCCCGCCGTCACCGGCCGACCTGCGCCGTATTATCTGCGACTGGGCCTGCTGGATAAACCTGGTGCATTGGCCAAGGTTGCGGCCATTCTGGGCAATGCCGGGGTGTCAATCGACCGGATGCGCCAATATGCACATGCCGAAAGCACAGCGCCTGTACTGATCGTCACCCATAAGACCACCCGAACGGCGCTAGACCTCGCGTTGGAGGGTTTCCGCGAAACCGATGTGGTGGCAGGCGACCCGGTTGCATTGCGGATTGAAGCGGTTTGACCTTGCGGCCTGCATGAAACGCAAGCTATGCCGGAAGACACGGCTATACTGACCAGAGGATACAGAAACATGAGTGCTGCCAAGACCGATTTCAATGACCGCCTGCTGTCTCTGGGGCTGGCGAGGGTAGCGGAACAGGCTGCACTGGCTTCGGCTTCGCTTGTGGGCCGGGGCGATGAGAAGGCCGCGGATCAGGCCGCAGTGAACGCGATGCGGGAACAGCTGAACCTGCTGGATATAGCAGGTGTCGTGGTCATCGGTGAAGGCGAGCGTGACGAGGCACCGATGCTGTATATCGGCGAAGAGGTTGGCACAGGAAATGGCCCCGGCGTGGATATCGCACTGGATCCGCTGGAAGGCACCACGCTGACCGCCAAGGATATGCCGAACGCACTGACCGTCATCGCAATGGGCCCGCGCGGCTCGATGCTGCACGCGCCGGATGTCTATATGGACAAACTGGCGGTTGGCCCGGGTCTGCCGGAAGGCGTTGTCAATCTGGACATGACGCCGCGCGAGCGTGTCGAAGCGCTGGCCAAGGCCAAGGGGTGCAAACCGGCCGACATCACCGTCTGCATTCTGGAACGCCCGCGCCACGAAGCGATGATTGCCGAAGTGCGCGAAACCGGTGCCGCGATCCGTCTGATCACTGATGGTGACGTGGCGGGTGTCATGCACTGCGCCGAAAGCGAAGTGACCGGCATCGACATGTATATGGGCCAGGGCGGCGCGCCCGAAGGTGTGTTGGCCGCCGCTGCGCTGAAATGTATGGGCGGGCAGATTTTTGGCCGCCTGTTGTTCCGGAACGATGACGAACGTAGCCGGGCCGCCAAGGCTGGCATCACCGATCTGGACCGAGTTTATGCACGTGATGAGATGGTGACGGCGGATGTGATCTTTGCCGCCACCGGCGTGACTGGCGGCTCTTTGCTGCCCCGGATCAAGCGCGAGCCCGGCTGGGTGGAAACCACGACGCTGTTGATGCGGTCCAAGACCGGGTCGGTACGCCGCATGTCCTACCGCACGCCGACTTGGCCGCATGACAATTCATAACGGCTTGCGCCGTTGCCTTCGGCCAGAGTATTTCTGAAAAGGTGAAGAGGCCGGGTCCGCAAGGGTCCGGCCTTGGCGCATAAGAGGCGAGCAATGAGTTTTCTTGGAGTCGAGCAATCACTGACGGGACGGCTTTGGGTTGGACCTAGCCCCGAGATTGAGCGGGCGGCCGAGATGATGGCGCAACAAACCGACCTGCCCCGTGCCGTTTGCCAAGTTCTGGCCCGGCGCGGCGTGCCAGTATCGGAGGCGCCCGGCTTTCTTGACCCAAAGCTGAAGGAGTTGCTGCCTGATCCGCGGGCCTTAAAGGATATGGAAGTTGCCGCCACGCGCTTTCTGGAAGCCGTCCGCAATCGTCAGAAAATCGCGGTGTTTGCAGATTACGATGTCGATGGCGGCAGCTCTGCTGCGTTGCTGCTGGTCTGGCTGCGGCAGATGGGCGTGCAGGCGACGCTTTATGTGCCGGACCGGATCGACGAAGGGTATGGCCCCAACGTTCCCGCAATGCAGGAGCTTTCGGCCAGGCATGACCTGATCATCTGCGTTGATTGCGGCACGCTCAGCCATGATCCGATTGCGGCGGCTACGGGTGCGGATGTGATCGTTCTGGACCACCATCTGGGGGGCGAGACGCTGCCCGATTGCGTCGCTGTGGTAAATCCAAACCGACAGGATGAAAGCGGCGATCTTGGTTATCTTTGCGCGGCAGGCGTGGTGTTTCTGATGCTGGTCGAAGCCGGTCGCCAGCTGCGTGACGCAGGCGCAAGGGGACCGGACCTGGTGGCCCTTTTGGATCTGGTGGCCCTGGCGACCGTTGCCGATGTGGCGCCGCTGATAGAAGCTAACCGCGCCCTGGTGCGACAGGGGCTGAAAGTGATGGCACAGCGGCAGCGCCCCGGCCTTGTCGCGCTGTCCGATATCTCGCGCATGGATACAGCACCCAACAGTTATCACCTGGGGTTTCTGCTTGGGCCCCGTGTGAATGCCGGGGGAAGGATCGGTCAGGCCGATCTGGGCGCGCGCTTGCTGAGTACCGATTCTCTGCATGAGGCGCAGGCGTTGTCCGAACGTCTGGATGCATTGAACACTGAGCGCCGCGACATTGAAAACGCGGTGCGTTCCGCCGCGCTGGCGCAGGCCGAGGCGCGTGGCTTGGACGCCCCTTTGGTCTGGGCGGCAGGCGAGGGCTGGCACCCCGGTGTCGTTGGTATCGTGGCCTCTCGGCTGAAGGAGACAACCAATCGACCGGCAATCGTGATCGGTTTTGATGGGGATGAGGGTAAGGGTTCGGGCCGCTCGGTTTCTGGCGTCGATCTTGGGGCTTCGATCCAGCGTCTGGCGGCCGAAGGGTTGCTGGTCAAAGGAGGCGGCCACAAGATGGCCGCAGGTTTGACCGTCATGCGCGATCAGTTGGAACCCGCAATGGAGCGCCTGAGCGAGTTGCTGGCCAGACAGGGGGCCGGCCAGGGCGGTCCTGCGGATTTTAAACTGGATGGCGCGTTGATGCCCGGCGCGGCAACCGTGGATCTGATCGAGCAGATCGAACAGGCCGGACCGTTTGGCGCCGGTGCTCCGGCCCCGCGCTATGCGTTGCCTGACCTGCAGGTTCGCTTTGCCAAACGGGTCGGTGAATCGCATCTGAAACTGTCGCTGACCGATGGAATGGGCGGCGGGCTGGATGCGATTGCCTTTGGTGCTTTTGACGGGCCGATGGGCGAAAAACTGTCAAATCACGGCGGTGCGCGCTTTCATTTTGCGGGTCGGCTAGAGGTCAACACCTGGGGCGGACGCCAATCTGTGCAGCTCAGGCTGGAGGACGCGGCAGAAGCCCGTTAACACGCAGCTTTGGTGCGCTAAAAAACTTTCCAATCCCTGCGTTTTTACGCTTGCGGGGGTCACGGCGAAACCGTAAAAGGCCCTCCACAAGCCAGCGTGGCCCGTTCGTCTATCGGTTAGGACGCCAGGTTTTCAACCTGGAAAGAGGGGTTCGATTCCCCTACGGGCTGCCATTTGCGCTTGTGACCTGATACCAAGTGGCCCGTTCGTCTATCGGTTAGGACGCCAGGTTTTCAACCTGGAAAGAGGGGTTCGATTCCCCTACGGGCTGCCACTCTTCCTTAGATTCTTCCATCCCAATGCAGCAAGACCATCCGGGCTGCGCCTTAAAACAGCAACCTAGCTGTCATCAGCGATCTGAATTTCGATGCCCCAACGGTCAAGGAATCTGGCCACCCCACCTTTTGGCACAGCATCCGTGACCAGCGAATGCACCAGCCGAGGATCCGGCCCCACATAAGGTGCCCTTTCACCAAACTTGGAATGCGCTGCAGCCATAACAACCTGGTCCGCACACCTGACCACCACCGATGCAAGATCCGCTTCGGCCGCGCTTTGATACAGAAACCCTTTGCTGTCTGAAATCGCATCCGTGCTCAGGATCACGATGTCAAAGGCATAGCGTTGCAGCTGCTTATGGGTGACGTGACCAAAGGTACCCCTTTCATCGATCTGCAACTCACCCCCCAAAAGGTGCACCCGGTTTCCGTTGACCCCGGCCAAGGTCTGCACGACGCCGATGGAGTTGCTGACAACCGTGAGGTTACTGACCTGGCGCAGTTCTTCGGCGACAAAGGCAGTCGTCGATCCCACATCCAGGAAAACGGTCATCTGATCGCGAACCAGTTTCGCGGTATGCCCGGCGATCAAACGCTTTTCATCCGCGTCTTGCGAAATGCGGTGAAAGAAGTTGGGGGCGCCCTGCACTCCGGCAAGATAGGCACCGCCATGAACGCGCTCGACCGTACCCGCCTTTGACAAGGCTTTGATCGTTCGGCGCACCGTCTCTTCGGAGACGCCGAGCATATTCGCCAAATCTGAATTCCGGGCCGTTCCACCCAAACGTCTTAGGGCATCAAGCAATTCCAGCTCACGATGGGTGTTGAGGGTATTCTTCTTCACGAACCGGCTCCGGAAATTTTCTTTATATGGACACGGAATACCGTGAACGGCAAGGCAGTGCCACATCCGCATTGCCACATCCGGCCTTTTGTCGGACCGGATTGGTGCTATGTGAGCACTGAGTTTTAGCAATAATGATCTGGGAAGCTGGTTTGCCTGACTTCCCACTCAGTACCGGATCAGTGTCGGTGCCTCACGAAACACGAGTGCAATTCTGCGCGCCAGCCGTCATTGCAAGCCCGCATTGAGTCACGGTGGATTTCCCTATTTACCCCGCTTGAACTCAATAGATTTTCACAAGAAAAATTAGTTGTTTACAATCAATCTCTGCACTGGAAGGACGCTCGAATCACCTGTCTTCTGAATGCCTGAACGTCAATTACTAAAAATTTAGTTTGACACATACGCAAGAAATCGCTGATGCTGTTCTGCATCCGGTTCCCGCCGGAGAACCATAATTTTTGGGAGGAGACAGATGCGGAGACATCTACTTTCCGCAGTGGCGGCGGCTGCCGTCATTGCGGGGCACGGGTCCGCTTGGGCCGACGAAGCCGCAGCACAACGTTGGATCGACGACGAATTCCAGCCATCGACCTTGTCGAAAGACGAACAGATGGCCGAGATGCAATGGTTTATCCAAGCTGCACAGCCCTACGCTGGCATGGAAATCAACGTCCTGTCCGAAGGTATTCCGACGCATTCCTACGAGTCGGAGGTTCTGACCAAGGCGTTTGAAGAAATCACCGGCATCAAGGTCAATCACCAAATCCTTGGCGAAGGCGAAGTGGTCCAGGCTGTTCAGACCCAGATGCAGACAGGTCGGAACCTGTATGACGGCTATGTCAACGACAGTGACCTGATTGGTACCCACTCGCGCCTGCAACTGGCCTATCCACTGACCGACATGATGGGCGGCGACTGGGCGGCGACAACTTCGCCAACAATCGATCTGGATGACTTCATGGGCATTCAGTTCACCACCGGGCCGGACGGCAAGCTGTATCAGCTTCCCGACCAGCAGTTTGCGAACCTTTACTGGTTCCGCAAGGACTGGTTCGATGACGAGGCCAACAAGGCCGCGTTCAAAGAGAAATACGGCTATGATCTGGGCGTTCCGGTCAACTGGTCGGCCTATGAAGACATCGCCGAGTTCTTCACCAATGACGTGAAAGAAGTCGACGGCGTGGCGATCTACGGCCACATGGATTACGGCAAGCGCGCGCCTGACCTTGGCTGGCGCATGACCGACGCCTGGCTTTCGATGGCCGGTGCCGGTGACAAGGGCGAGCCGAACGGTATTCCGGTTGACGAATGGGGCATCCGCATGGAAGCGGGCACCTGTAACCCGGTCGGCGCCTCGGTGTCGCGCGGTGGTGCTGCAAATGGCCCCGCAGCGGTCTATGCGATCCGCAAATGGGACGAATGGCTGCGGGCCTACGCGCCTCCAGGTGCGGCGTCTTACGACTTCTACCAGTCGCTGCCGGCACTGAGCCAGGGCAACGTGGCCCAGCAGATTTTCTGGTACACCGCCTTTACCGCCGACATGGTGAAGCCGAAGTCCGAAGGCAACAACACCGTGGATGACGAAGGCACGCCGCTGTGGCGGATGGCGCCCAGCCCGCACGGCCCCTACTGGGAAGAAGGCCAGAAGGTTGGCTATCAGGACGTGGGTTCCTGGACGTTCCTGAAATCAACCCCCTCGGATCGTGCGCAGGCAGCCTGGCTTTATGCCCAGTTCGTTACGTCCAAGACTGTTGATGTGAAGAAGTCCCATGTGGGTCTGACCTTCATCCGCGACAGCTCGGTCAACCACGAGTCGTTCACGGAACGTGCATCCAAGCTGGGTGGTCTGGTCGAATTCTATCGCTCGCCTGACCGCGTGGCATGGTCGCCGACCGGCATCAACGTACCGGACTATCCAAAGCTGGCCCAGATCTGGTGGCAGCAGATCGGTGACGTGAACTCGGGCGCCTTCACCCCGCAAGAGGCGATGGACCGTCTGGCCGAAGAGATGGACATCACCATGGCCCGTATGCAGGCCGCGGATGAAAGCGCCGGTGTCTACGGTGGCTGTGGCCCGCGTTTGAATGAACCGCAGGACGACGCATTCTGGCTGGAAAAAGCGGGTTCGCCCAAGGCCAAGCTGGAAAACGAAAAGCCGCAGGGCCAGACCGTCAACTATGACGAACTGGTTAAGCGCTGGCAGTCCCAGTAAAAGCAACATCGTAGGCCGGGCTTAAGCCCGGCCTACCCCTGAATGCCCCGCGAGTTTCCCAGATGATCGAACTTCAAGACGCGACCAAACGGGTCGGCAACGTCATCCATATCAAGCCAACCAACCTGACGCTGCAAACCGGCCATTTCAACGTGCTATTGGGCGCGACAGGTTCCGGAAAAACGTCACTAATCAAGATGATGGCCGGGTTGGACCCGATCGCCTCGGGCAAGGTCCTGATGGACGGACAGGACGTGACACGGTTGAACACGCAAAAGCGGCAGATCAGCCTGGTGCACCAGTTCTTCGTGAACTACCCGCATATGACCGTATTTGACAACATCGCCTCGCCCCTGCGCGTGTCTGGCATGGCCAAGTCCGAGATCGATGGCCGCGTGGAAGAGGCCGCCGATCTGCTGCAATTGCGCCCCATGCTCCACCGCCGCCCGCATGAGCTGTCGGGCGGGCAACAACAGCGAACCGCGCTGGCGCGTGCCATTGCAAAAGAAAGCCGCGCCGTCTTCCTTGATGAGCCTCTAGCGAATCTTGATTATAAACTGCGCGAAGAGTTGCGCGAACAACTGCCCGACCTGTTCGCTGGTCGCGGGGCCGTCGTTGTCTACGCCACCTCGGAGCCTGAAGAGGCATTGCTGCTGGGGGGCTACACCGCGCTGATGGAAGACGGCCGCGTGACCCAATTCGGCCCAACCACCGACATCTACCGTAATCCGGAAAACATTGCCGCGGCGCGTGTTTTCTCGGACCCGCCTATCAATGTGGCTCGTATCACCGTTGCCAGCGCCCGGGCGCAATTGGCAGGTAATGTCGGCTGGGCTGTCTCGGACATGTCCGATGGGGAATATATGGTCGCCGTGCGCCCTCATCGCGTGACGCCATTTCGTACGTCTGACGCCGACGTCGAACTGACCGGACGTGTGATCGTGACCGAACTGTCAGGTTCGGATTCCAGCGCGCATTTCCAACATGGTGATGAAGCCTGGGTTTCACTCGCCGCCGGTGTGCATCCCTATCAGGTCGGCGAAGATCACAGTTTCTACGTGAACCCGGCCCATTGCCGGTACTTCAGCCAAGACGGCAAAAGGGTGGCCTGACATGGCACAGATCAAGCTTTCAAACCTCCGACACAGCTATTTGCCATCGCCAAAAGGCCCCGAGGACTATGCGCTGAAGGAAATCGACGTCACGTGGCGCGATGGCGGGGCCTATGCACTGTTGGGACCGTCAGGTTGTGGCAAGTCAACGCTGCTGAACATCATATCCGGTCTTCTTACCCCCTCGGAAGGCCGGATACTGTTCGATGATCAAGACGTCACAGCCCTGCCCCCGGACCAACGCAACATCGCGCAGGTTTTCCAATTTCCGGTGATCTATGACACGATGACCGTGGGCGAGAACCTGGCCTTCCCATTGAAGAATCGGGGTGTTGATCCTGCGACAATCAAGCGCCGTGTTCTGGAAATCGCCGCGATGCTGGATGTTACGGATATGCTGAACACCCGCGCATCGGGCCTGAGCCCGGACAACAAACAGAAGATCTCGATGGGTCGCGGCCTTGTTCGCGACGACGTGAATGCGGTGATGTTCGATGAACCGCTGACCGTGATCGACCCGCACCTGAAATGGAAACTGCGATCCAAGCTGAAAGAGCTGCACCAGCGCGTGCAGGCCACAATGATCTACGTGACACACGACCAGACCGAGGCGCTGACCTTCGCCGACGAGGTGGTGGTAATGCAAGACGGTGAAGTGGTTCAGATCGGAACGCCGGTCGAACTGTTTGAACGGCCGCAGCACACATTTGTCGGCCATTTCATCGGCTCGCCGGGTATGAATGTCCTTCCGTGTGAAGCCAAAGGCGACCGCGCCGTATTTGAAGGGCACGAGGTCATGCTGGAAGGTCCCACACACGGTGACGGCGGCCGCACCGATTTGGGTATCCGCCCGGAATATGTAGGTTTCGGCGACACTGGCATTCCGGCACATGTGACCAAGGTCGCCGATATCGGCCGCCACTATGTGGTCAGCGCCGTGGTCGGCAACACCGCCCTCAAGGTCGTGACCGAACACAGTGTACCGGAACCGGGATCACAGGTCTTTTTGCAATTCAAACCCGAACAATCCCGCGTCTACCGCGACGGCTGGATCGCAACTCAGGAGCGGGTGCAATGAGAACGGAAAACCAAAAGGCGTGGTTCTTTGTCCTGCCCGTACTTGCGCTGGTAGCGTTCAACGCGCTGGTGCCTATGATGACGGTGGTCAATTACTCGGTGCAGGAAACCTTCGGCAACAACCAGTTCTTCTGGGAAGGACTGGGCTGGTTCGAACGGATCCTGCGATCCGACCGGTTTCAGGCAGCACTTGGACGGCAGTTTCTGTTCACCTTCCTGATCCTAATCATCGAGGTACCGCTGGGCATCATCGTCGCCCTGTCGATGCCGCGCAAAGGCTTTTGGGTGCCTGTCTGTCTGGTGCTGATGGCCTTGCCGATGCTGATCCCTTGGAACGTTGTAGGGTCGATGTGGAACATCTTCACCCTGCCCAAGATTGGATTGCTGGGATATTTCCTGAATGACGTGCTAGGCATCAACTATGACATGACGCAACAGCCGCTTTCGGCCTGGATAACCGTCATCGTCATGGATGTGTGGCACTGGACGTCGCTGGTCGTGCTGCTGTGCTATGCGGGCCTCGTATCAATCCCCGACGCCTATTATCAGGCCGCCAAAATCGACGGCGCCAGCCCGTGGTCGGTGTTCCGCTATATCCAGCTGCCAAAGATGAAGACGGTTCTGACCATCGCGGTTCTGCTGCGGTTCATGGACAGCTTCAATATCTATACCGAGCCTTTTGTTCTGACCGGGGGCGGTCCCGGCAACTCGACCACCCTGCTGTCGATTGACCTTGTGAAGATCGCGCTGGGGCAGTTCGACCTTGGCCCGGCGGCAGCGATGAGCCTGATTTATTTCGCCATCACGCTGCTGGTGTCGTGGCTCTTCTACACCCTGATGACAAAGGACGACGCAGAATGAAAAAGCGGTCCATCATCCCGATCCTCTATATAGCGTTCCTGATGCTTCCGATCTATTGGCTGGTGGCGATGTCCTTCAAGACCACGAACGAGATCCTGTCGGGCTTTTCCTTGTTTCCCCAGACTTTTACGCTGGAAAACTATATCACCATCTTCACTGACCCGACGTGGTACTGGGGTTACATCAACTCGATTACCTATGTGACTCTGAACACAGTGCTTTCCGTCTGCGTTGCCCTGCCTGCGGCTTATGCGTTCTCACGCTATCGGTTCCTCGGCGACAAGCAGCTGTTCTTCTGGCTGTTGACCAACCGCATGGCCCCGGCGGCCGTGTTCGCCCTGCCATTCTTCCAGCTCTATTCGTCGATCCACCTTTTCGACACCTATCTGGCCGTGGCTTTGGCCCATACGCTGTTCAACGTGCCGCTGGCGGTGTGGATTCTGGAAGGGTTCATGCGTGGTATCCCAAAGGAGTTGGATGAAACCGCCTATGTGGATGGATATTCGTTCCCGCGCTTCTTCGTGACAATCTTCCTGCCCAACATCAAGGCAGGTGTCGGTGTCGCGGCGTTCTTCTGCTTCATGTTCTCATGGGTGGAAATGCTGCTGGCCAAGACCCTGACTGCGGTTGAGGCCAAACCCATCGCTGCCGTGATGACCCGCACAGCATCCAGTGCCGGGTACGAGTTGGGTCTGCTGGCCGCTGCGGGCACCCTGACCATCATCCCCGGTGCCATCGTCATCTGGTTTGTTCGCAACTACATCGCGCGTGGCTTCGCGATGGGACGAGTGTGAGGTTCGACATGCGAAAACTGCTTCTCACCCTCCCCTTCGTGCCCTCAGCAGCCTTTGCTCAGGCCAAGGCCGGATGGGGCAATGTCGGACAGGAGGCCGAAAAAGGGTTCTCGTGGACGGACCCCTTGTGGCCCGATTTCTGGATGGCATGGACACCTGCCACGCTGGCCGTGTTTGTCGGCATCTTCTCGGCCATAGCATGCATTGGCCTGCTGGAAGGTTTCAAGTTCCGCGACGGGATTGAACGACGCGGGGTTCTGGGGCTGACAACCACGCTAGGGGATCGCCTGTTCATTACCCTTCTGGGGTCCGCGTACATTTTCCTGGCGTGGCTTGGATTGGTCGGGCAACCGGTCTGGACACCGCTATTCCTGTCGATTGGCTGGGGCGTTTTTGTGTTCTGGAAAGTTTAGACTTTGAGAAATCGCGAAAGGATGCTTGTCTGTCAGGCATAATAACCATGACGACACCGAGACCGATGCGAAAGAAAAAGACGACAAATCTGCTGACCGAGGTCGAACTGGAGTTCATGAACGAGCTCTGGGCCCTCGGGCAAGGCTCGGTGCGTGATGTCCTGGACCGCCTGCCGTCAGAACGCAACCTGGCCTATACATCCGGGGCCACGATCCTGCGCATTCTGGACGAGAAGGGTTTTGTGGAAAGCCAAAAGTCGGGAAAAACCCTGATCTATACGCCGCTTCTGGAAAAGGACAGATATCAGGCCCGTTCGCTGCAAAATCTGTCGCGCACGCTTTTTGACGACACCCCCGCCACACTGGTGGCGCGGCTGGTCGACGACGCGGGGCTGAGCGAAGCCGACCTGGAGGAAATTCGAGCACTGGTAGAGAGGAGACTGCAAAATGACAGCGGTTAGACCGGTTCTCGACGCATTCATCGAACTCAACATCGTGCTGGCCTTTTCGGCGGTCATCTGGCTGATGACCCGCACGGCCCTAAGCCGCACCGCACTGCGCAATGGCTATGTTGTACAGTTGCGGGCCCTCAAGACCCTGTGCATCTGCGTCCTTGCCAGCCCGTTTCTGGCGGTTTGCGTGTCGTCGCTGACGACCTACGCTTGGCCGGGCAGTGCCGTGGCCCTTGGTGATATCGCTGTTGCGGCCTATCTGCGCGGTGACATCGCAATGCCTGCGACGCAGTTTGAAGCACTGCTGAACACTCGCGAAAGGTGGGTAGATCTTGCATTGTCGGGACAGCAACCTGTGATCACCCTCGTTGCCGCCATACTTGCCTGTGTCGCTGCCGTGTACGCCGCGCGTGCCTTGCGGGACGCAATGGCGATCCGTCAGACTGTCAATTCCAGTTTTCTTTGGCGGCGGTCTGCCAAGGTGGATATTCGCCTGTCCGATCGCATCACCGTGCCGTTCGCCGTGCGCGGACTTCGCCGCCGCCACGTCGTTCTGCCTAGCCATTTGCTGGACACCCCGCGAGAGTTGCGTTTTGCGCTCGCTCACGAGTTTCAGCATATCCGTACTGGTGATGTGGAATGGGAACTGGGGTTTGAGCTGCTGCGTCCGCTTTTGTTCTGGAACCCTGCCTACCTGATGCTCAAGTATCAATTCGGCCGGCTGCGCGAGTTGGCCTGTGACCAGTCGGTTGTTGCGCGCAAACGGATTGATGCGCGGGAATACACGGCGTGCCTGCTGGACTATTGCGCCCGGACAATCTCAACCAACAGCCCACGCGTTCTGAATGTTGCTTTTGTGACAGGCGGCAAGGCAAAGCGCGTACTGCGGCAACGTGTAATCGCACTGACCGATGTTCAGCCTTCGGTACCCGCCTTGCCGGCATTGTTCCTCGGCATGACGCTGATCTTTGGCGCCCTTTTGGCTCTGGGGTCGGCCTCAATCCAGCAGACACGGGATTGGAGCCATGACCGCCTGATGCTGTCAACGGTGGTCAACTTGGAACGACTGGAGGCGCGCAATCAGGGGAACTGACCTGATCGCTTACCAGCCGCGACGCCCGAACAGCGAGTGAAGTCGCCCCTGATCGGTAAAAGGCTCGGGCGATTGCACGCGTTCCAGCCGCGCAACAACGCGCGCGACAAGAACCCATCCTATGACAGCAAAGATGACGCCCCCAAAAGCCTGCCCCAACAGAACGCCCGACGCCCCGGCGATTTGTGAGCCAATTGTGGCAAACACCCATGTGCCAATGGTGTGACGACCCCAGTTTATCCACGTGGAATAGACCGGATGGCCTAGATTGTTGAAACTGGCATTTGTCACAAAAATCACACCGTTGAAGAAAGAAGCCAATGCCAGCGGGCCACAGAACAAGTAAATTAGTACGCGCGTTTCCCCCTGGGCTGCGAACAAATTTGCAATTGGGGACCGCAGCAAAAACAAAATAGCCGACATGCAAAGAACATAGATTGCGGTGAACTTGATCCCGGCCAGAAACGCAGTGCGCACGCGATCAAATTTTTCTGCCCCGAAATTCTGCCCGATGATTGGCCCTATCGCGCCGGACAGCGCAAAGATGACCGAAAACGCCACCGGCAACAGCCGCCCGATCACCGCCATACCCGCAACTGCATCCGTTCCGAACTGCGCGATTTCCCGAACAACGATGGCATTCCCGATCGGCGTGGCGACGTTCGTCAGAACAGCAGGGATTGCGATGGCCCGCACGGGCCGAAAATCCTGTGCCACCTGTTTCATCGATGGGCGTGCAAACCCCTGATGCACCCGCAGCGCGGGCCATAAGGCTGCGCCCAACATACATAGCCGCGCCAGAACTGAGGCTATCGCGGCCCCATCCAACCCCAGTCCAACGGCAAATATCAAAATCGGGTCAAGAACTGCATTCACAACGCCGCCGTAAATCGTTGCCATCATTGATCGGCGCGCATCGCCGTGGGCGCGCAGCACAGCCATCGCCGCCATCGCAATCGACATCACCCACATAGTCGGCAGAATGATCGACACATAGCGCGTCGCCAGCCGCAAAACCTCGCCCTTTGCGCCAAGCAGCGACAGCAGAAAGCTGACGTTCAGCAGCACCAAAACGGAGGTTACCAACCCGACGATCAGCCCCAGCACGGCGACACTGGACGCGTATTGCCTTGCCTGTTCGACCCGCCCGCCGCCCAACTCACGCGCGACCAGCGCCCCGGCAGAAATCGACAGACCGATATTGATGGCGTTCGTAAAAAACAGCAGCGTCCCGGCATAACCTACCGCTGCGGCCAGCGCGTCGTTGCCCAGCATCGAGATAAAGACCATATCGACAAAATCGACAGCAAAGATCGCCATCAATCCAATGCTCGTGGTCAGCGACATGCGCGTCACATGCAGCATCAGGTTGCCACTTAGAAAGATTGCCTTACCTGATGATTTTTCCACCAATACTCTGGTCGTCCCATCTGCGCGACCCAGACGGGCCCATGATGCCACTGCGTTCGACAAGGGAAAGCCCCGGGCAACGCCTAAGTAAACTCACGCGTTTCCGGGGCTTTGTACACCGATTATTTCAGTTCAGGCTGAGCCGACAGGAATCACACAAAGCGGTTCACGTAATTCTCAAGCACTTCCTGACGCCCCGAGCGTGGCTGAGGATTGAGGTCTTCGGCAATCACCCGCGCTGCAATCTCGTCGAGGCCAGAGGTTAGCATCGCCTGAGCTTTAGGCGTTTTCCAGCCTGCATACCGGTCGGCCAGCGCCTGTTCCAGACCACCATCTTCAAGCATCGCAGCTGCCGCTTTCAGGCCCCGGGCACAGATATCCATCCCGCCCACATGCGCAGCGATCAGGTCTTCGGCGTCGATGGATTGCCTGCGAAGTTTAGCGTCGAAGTTGGTGCCACCCGTGGTAAACCCGCCCGCTTTCAGGATGTGGTAATAAGCCAGCGCGACTTCGGGCGTGTTGTTGGGGAACTGATCCGTATCCCACCCGGACTGGTAATCGTTCCGGTTCATGTCGATGGACCCAAGCATACCCTCAGCCGCAGCAACAGCGATCTCATGTTCGAAACTGTGTCCTGCCAGGATTGCGTGCCCTTGTTCCAGGTTCAGCTTGACCTCATCCTCGAGGCCGTACTTGCGCAGGAAACCGATACAGGTTGCCGCATCGAAATCATATTGATGCTTGGACGGCTCCTGCGGTTTGGGTTCGACGAGGATCGTGCCTTTGAAGCCGATCTTGTGCTTGTACTCGACCACCATGTTCAGGAACTGGCCCATATGATCCAGTTCGGCCTTCATGTCGGTATTGAGCAGCGTCTCGTAGCCCTCGCGTCCACCCCAAAGCACATAGTTCTCGCCGCCCAGTTTGTGGGTCGCGTCCAAACAGGATTTCACCGTGGCGGCAGCGAAAGCAAAGACGTCGGGGTCGGGGTTGGTGCTGGCACCCCCCATCCAGCGACGGTGGCTGAACATGTTGGCCGTTCCCCACAACAGCTTGGTGCCGGATGCCTGCATCTTTTCACCGATATAATCGGTGATCTCATTCAGCGTGCGCAGATTGTCGGCGAAGTTCCCATGCTCAGGGCGGATATCCGCGTCATGCCAGCAGAAATAGGGCTGTCCCAGGATCTGAAACATCTCAAAGGCGATATCGGCCTTCATCTTGGCGCGGCCCATGTCGTCTTGCGGATGCCATGGGCGTTCAAAAGTCGAGCCACCAAACGGATCCCCGCCTTCCCAGGCAAACGAGTGCCACCACGCCACGGCAAAACGCAGGTGATCCTCCATGCGCTTACCCATCACGATCTCGTCCGGGTTGTAGTGACGGAATGCGAGCGGGTTCTTACTGTTCTCGCCCTCGAATTGGACCTGCTCGATCCCCTGAAAGAAACCGCTCGTCATCTCTTTTGCCTCATTCCGTCTTTTCACCGGGCTTCTTGCCCAGAATGATCATCGACAGCAAATCGTCATCCGTGACATCAGCGATGTCGACTGTGCCAACCAGTTGCCCGTTTTTCATGACCGAAGCCCGGTCGCACAACTCCATTACTGCATGCACATCGTGGTCGATCAGGAAAATTCCGATCCCTTGCGCCTTGAGCTGCTGGATCAGGTCCGCCACCATCTGTGTTTCGTGCGGGCCAAGCGCGGCTGTGGGCTCGTCCATGATCAGGATGCGCGCATTGAAATATACCGCACGCGCTATGGCCACCGACTGCCGCTGACCACCGGATAGCGCCGAGACCGGGTCGTTGAACTTCTGAAAGTTCGGGTTCAGCTGTGCCATGATCTTGCGGCATTCGGCCTCCATCGCGGCATCGTTGACCAACCCGAAAGGCGTGACCATCTCCCGCCCCAGGAAAAGGTTCGAACTTGCATCCAGATTGTCCGCCAAGGCTAACGTCTGGTAGATCGTCTCGATATTGTTGGCACGCGCATCGCGGGGGTTGTTGATCTCAACCTTCTTGCCGTCGATCAGGATCTCTCCGTGGTCCTTCTGATAGGCACCCGAAAGCACCTTGATCAGCGTAGATTTACCGGCCCCGTTGTGGCCCAGAAGGCCCACAACCTCGCCCGGGTACAAGTCGACCGAGACACGGTCCACCGCCTTGATGCCGCCGAACGAAATCGAGATATCGCGCATTTCGACAAGAGGAGGCTGGCCGGACCCTCGGCCCGAAGTTTGGTTCTGTGTTTCTTGTGCTTGCATCATTTCGCTCCCAGACGTTTGCGATAGACGATGTCGATATAGACGGCCAAAACCAGAACGGTGCCCACGACGATGTTCTGAAACGGTGCGTCCACGCCAACCATGGCCATGCCCGATTGAAGCGCCTGCATGATCAGCGCGCCAAGGATCGCGCCGTAGATCGTACCGATACCACCGGACAGCGCCGTGCCGCCGATTACGGCCGCAGCAATCACGCGCAGCTCATCCAATGTGCCGATATCGTTCGAGTGGTTGGCCAAGCGGGCCGAAGCCACGACCGCCGACAGCGCACACAGGAACCCCATCAGGGCAAAGATCTTGACGGTCATCATGCGAGTGTTGATGCCCGACAGTTCCGCCGCATCCGGGTTGCCCCCCGTGGCAAAGATATAGCGGCCAAAGCGGGTTTTGCGGGCCACAACAGTCAAGGTTACCGCAACAAGGATCAGGATCAGAACCGAGATCGGGATACCATAACCCACAACAAGCCCCTCAGGCAGGGCCTCGCCACGCGCTTCGAACATACGTTCCAGCCTGCGGGTGGGAATCGAGTAGCTGTTGACGATCAAGACATAGCCCATAATGGCGATGCCAATGATCCCCGCCAATGTAGTTTCAGCCCAAACCGGTTTCACAGGAAACCCATGGGCAGCCTTGGAGCGGCGACCGCTCCACAACGCCCAAACCGCAATAGCGGTGGCGGCAAGGCCGAACAGAAGGCTGACCGTTGTTCCCAATGTCCCGTTGGTTCCGCCAAATATCAGGAAGGTGCTGTCCAGCGGGCCGATAGTCTGGCCATCGGTCATGTACCAGGCGACGTTGCGCCAGACCAGAAAACCGCCAAGCGTCACGATAAAGGCCGGTATGGTCAGATAGCCGACCATCCAACCGTGGAATGCGCCGATCAAGGTTCCAACTGCAAGGCCGACAACAAGAGTGATTGCCCAGGTGGCCGGGTGATTCAAACCTAGCCCCAGCACGTTCGGCAGAAGCTCGGTCTGGGTCATCGCCATGACGGCGGATGTGGTCGCCAGCAGCGCGCCGACCGAAAGATCAATGTGGCGCATCACGATAATGAACACCATGCCACAGGCCATGATCGCGACCGAGACCGTCTGAATCGACAGGTTGAACAGGTTTCTGGGCGTCAGAAAACGGCCATCCGTTACGATGTTGAAGCCGATGCACAGGATGATGAAGGCGCCGATCATGCCCAATAGCCGCATGTCCAGTTCCAGTTGCTGGAACAGGCTGGCCTTTGCTTTTTGGGGTACCGGCTGAGACGAAGTTTCGGTCATATCCGATCTTTCATGTTCAGCTATGGTCTCTGGCCCGACCTTGCGGGCCAGAGACGTTATGGTTTGGAGACTTGACTTAGTTACAGGGTGCAGGACCGTTTTCGACGCCCTGGCACAGGTGTTCCAGCGGAATCCAGCCAGCATCGACCACAACGGACAGGTTGTCTTTTGTGATCGGCACAGGTGCCAGGAAGACTGACGTCATCTCGGTTCCACCTGGCGAAGTCCAGCTGACCGCGCCTTCAACGTCTGCCGCAGCCGTTCCACCGCTCAGCGCGACCGCAATTTCACCTGCGGCTCTGCCCAGCTCACGTGCGTCTTTCCAGACCGAAACGGTTTGTGTGCCTTTGGCCACCCGGTTCAGCGCCGCATGGTCGCCATCCTGACCTGACACCGGAATGCCGTCCATACCTTGTGCGGTCAGTGCAGCAACAACACCGCCTGCAGTTCCGTCATTTGACGCGACCACAGCATCGACTTTGTTTTCGTTGGCCGTCAGGATCTGTTCCATGTTGCGCTGCGCGTTCGCAGGCAGCCAGCCATCGGTATAGGCTTCGCCGACGATCACAATGTCACCACTGTCAACAGCGCCCTGGATGATCTCCTGTTGGCCACCGCGCAGGAAATCCGCGTTCGGGTCGGTTGGCGAGCCCTTGATCATCACATAGTTGCCCTTGGGCATCGCGTCGAACACCGCGCGCGCCTGCATACGACCGACTTCGACATTGTCAAAGGTCAGGTAGAAGGCCCGATCATCTTCGATCAAACGGTCATAAGCGATGACTGGGATACCTTCGTCGGCCGCTGCCTGAACAGCTGGACCGATGGCCTGGGAATCCTGCGCCAGAATGATCAGCGCATCAACACCCTGGGCGATCAGGCTTTCAATATCCGACAATTGCTTGGCCGACGACGATTGCGCATCTGCCGAAATATACTCGGCACCGCCTGCCTCAAGCGCGGCTTTGATCGCCGCTTCGTCGGTTTTCCAGCGCTCTTCCTGGAAGTTCGACCAGCTGACACCGACCGTGGTTTCTGCAAACGCAACCGTCCCCATCAGGACGGCCACAGCAGAAGCGCTGAGAATTCGTTTCATGATTTCCTCCCGGTTTATCGAGCCATCGCTTCATGATTCGTGGCTCTCACAATTCTGAGTATCATATTTATTTCAGTCAGTAAAATATTTATGCTACCGGAAAGAAGAAAAACCGCTTACGCTTAGGAAATCACCAGATTCGTGAGGGCAGGATGCTGAAAAGCAAGGTTTCTTCAAACGCTACGGATCAACGAAACATCACCCGTTTGCGTGTACTGGAACAAATCCGGTCGACCGGCGCGATATCGCGGATCGACATTGCAAGCGCGCTTGAGACCAGCCCAGCGACAGTGACGGCGGCAACGTCAGATCTGCTTTCAGCTGGTCTGATTCAGGAAATCGAAAGCGAAACACCGTCAAAATCCGCGCGCCGCGGCAGACCACGTGTGCTGCTGAAGCTGCATGGCGGATGTCACCTGATTGCCGGTGTAAAAGTGGCCCGGCACCAGATTTCAGTCATCTTGGTCGATTTTGAAGGCACCGAGATCACCTCTTACACTCATCCGCTGGAGGAGGCCCGGATGGCCCCGGAGGCGTTTGCAAAAAAGATATGCGCGGCGCTGGAACAGGCCTGCGTCTCTGCAAGCAAGTCCCTGACAGACGTCTCCGGCGTCTGCATAGGCATTGCCGGATTGGTCGACGCAGAGCGGAACTTTGTACATTGGTCATCTTCGCTGACAGTGCGCAACGTGGATCTGAGCCCGCTTCTGTCTCAAGTGCTCCCCTGCCCCGCGTTCATCGAGAATGACGCTAATCTGGTTGCAAAGGCCGAACAGCTTTTCGGGCTTGGCAAAGGGTTGAAGAACTTTCTGGTTGTCACGATAGAACACGGCATTGGTCTGGGCATTGTGTTGGATGGCAAGCTATATCGCGGCGAGCGCGGCTGCGGTGCGGAATTCGGGCATGTCAAAGTTCAGCTGGATGGCGCGTTATGTCAGTGCGGGCAGCGCGGATGCCTTGAAGCTTATGTTGGGGAATATGCCCTGATCCGCGAGGCAACCATTGCCAGCCAGGCTACTGACCCGCACACTCTTGCTGATATTCACGCAGCTGCCCAATCCGGTGATGCCCGGTCCATTTCCGTTTTGTCGCGCGCTGGTCAGATGTTTGGAATGGGGCTTTCCAACCTGATCAATCTGTTCGATCCGGAATGTATCATCCTGTCCGGCACCCGAGGCAGCTTTGAATACCTGCATTCCGACGCAGTGATGACCCGCATCAATAACGGTGTTGTCAGCGTTGACGCGCCGCTGCCTGAAATCAACGTAAACCATTGGGGGGATTCAATGTGGGCAAAAGGGGCGGCGGCCTATGGGATCGAACAAGTCTCGATTTTGAAAGTCAGGGAACTGGCGGAAAATGCGAGTTGAACTGACGATCCTGCTAGCGACAGCGTCTGCCGCCTTGGCTGACATCAGCCTGCCACAGTTTCACAGCATCGACGTCCCCAGCCATGTTTACGACGGCGGGTGGGAGCACTTCGTCGGCGGAGGCGTTGCCGTTTTTGACTGCAACGGCGATGATCGGCCCGAGCTGTTTGCCGCAGGAGGAACTAATCCGGCTCAATTGTTTGTCAACACATCAGGACCCAATGTCAGTTTTCGGTCAGAAACGCCAAGCGCACTGTCTCTGACCGGCGTGACCGGCGCTTACCCACTGGATATCGATGGAGACGGGTTTGTGGACCTGGCAGTATTGCGCGTTGGTGAAGACGTTTTGTTGCGTGGCAAACCAAATTGCGCATTCGAACCGTTCACCTCGTTGAATTTCCAGTCTCAGGATCACTGGACCACCGGATTCTCCGCCACTTGGGAAAGCGGTCAAACCCTGCCGACACTGGCTTTTGGAACATATGTCGACCGAACCAACCCCGATGGCCCGTTTGAAGCCTGCGGGCCGACGCTTTTGTATCGCCCCGAAGGGGCGGCCTATGGCCCACCTCTCCACCTGGCACCGGGACATTGTTCCTTGTCCATTCTATTTTCCGACTGGGCGCGCAGCGGGCGCGCGGACCTGCGTGTCAGTAACGACCGCCATTACTATGTGCGCGGCGGGCAAGAGCAGCTTTGGGCTATGGAAGACACGCCACGCCTTTACGCGCCGGAAGATGGGTGGCTGCCCTATTCGATCTGGGGCATGGGGATTGCATCAAGGGATATATCAGGGGACGGCTTCCCGGATGTTTACCTGACCTCGATGGGGGACCAGAAGTTTCAGATCTTTGATCCCACTGCCGAGGGGCCGACATGGCGCGACGCGACTTATGACCGGGGAACAACGGCGCACAGGCCGCATGTTGGTGGCGATGGCCGCCCCTCAACCGGCTGGCATGCGCAGTTCGGCGACGTCAACAACGACGGGCGCGACGACATATTTGTCGCCAAGGGCAATGTCGAACAGATGCCCGATGCAGCGCAAACTGACCCCAACAACCTGTTGCTGCAATCCGCAGATGATCAGTTTTTCGA
Organism: Ruegeria sp. YKSF131; assembly: GCF_059612645.1. Classification (NCBI taxonomy): domain Bacteria; kingdom Pseudomonadati; phylum Pseudomonadota; class Alphaproteobacteria; order Rhodobacterales; family Roseobacteraceae; genus Ruegeria; species Ruegeria sp. YKSF131. Next base: position 23,331 of record NZ_JBXWQZ010000013.1, read on the forward strand.
GGCTGCCTCAGCGGCGGGTGTCGCCTCTATGGGCAAGTCCCGCGGTGGAGCCCTGGCGGACCTGAACGGGGATGGATCGCTTGATCTGGTCGTGGTCAATCGCGGGTCAGCGCTTGAAGTATTTCAGAACGAACAACAACTTGGAAACTGGGTTCAGGTTGATCTTGGCCAGGATCGTTCCAACCGCGCAGCTGTCGGCAGCTTCATCGAGGTCAAAACCACCGACGGAATTCAAACACGGGAAGTGACCATTGGCGGCGGTCACGCAAGCGGCATCTCAGGGCTTCATCACTTTGGCCTGGGCAACGCGGACGAACTGGCGCTGCGGGTTATCTGGCCAGACGGCACAGTTGGTGATTGGCAGCCCTTCAGAAGCAATCAGGTGCTTCGCATCGACCGCTGATCATTGATCAACAGGCAAACCGCTGGGCACATGCGCAGGCACACCCAGCCGGACTGCCGGGTCTTCCAGTGTGCTGAGGAAACTTAGAATGGCGTTCACCTCGTCATCACTCAGGCTGATTGGGGCCAGTTCATTCGACGCTGCAATCGCCTCGATCAACGTGGGGTCGAGCAAGGCTTTTTGATCTTCCGCGCCCGGAAACTCTGGCAACGCTGCTTTTTCGATCGAGTAGCTGCGCAAAGCTGCGACCGGATCCAGATGATGACGGACAACATCTTCAAGCCGCGCGTAGGCTCCGTTGTGACCATAGGGTGCCGTCAGGGTTACATTACGCAAGGATGGCGTGCGAAATGTGAAGGCGTCATCCGCATTGCCCGTCACACGCAATCGCCCGTCATCGCGAACATGGTTCTCGAACCGGGCGGCTTTTCCCGGCCCGATTTGCGGCATGGCGATAGAATGAAACCCATGATCCGTCTGGAACCAGCCGGAATGGCAGGTGCTGCACCCGGCCTTGCCGTAAAAAAGGTCGAGCCCCATTTGCGCCTGCTCGGGCAGCACCTCTTTTCCTTGCAGCGCACGATCAAACAGGCTGTTGTCAGCGCGCCATTCAAAAGCGATGAAATCAGCAATGATATTGGCGATTGCGGTAAAAGTGATCTCTTCTCCGGGCGCGAGCTGGTCAAAGCGTGTCCTGTATTCCGGGATTGCGGCAACACGCGCCGCGATAAGATCCCATGCGCCATCCTTTTGGGTCAGCAAACCAAGACGTACGGCTTTGCTCACTTCGTTTTCCGAATAGTGGCCCGCCATTTCGTCAGCCGACAAGACCGGGAACATCGCTTGCGCGGCCAGTGCAGATTGGAAGCCCGGCCTCATATCTGTGCCCAAGGGCGTTCTGAACCCGTCAGGCTGTGACGGGTCTGCCTCAAGACGCCCGTCATGAAAGAAGGTGGTGAATTCCAGCGCCCCAAGGTTCCACAGCCCCGGTGCATTTCGGGGAATGCGCTGCTCGGGCATGTTTTCCTGATCAAGCCTGCGCGCTGCCCCCAGCCCCACACCGCCTTCACCGATACCCAGAGACAGCGCGTCTGACGTTCCCAGTTTCGGATGATGACAAGTGGCGCAGCTGATGTTTTTGTTCCCCGACAGGATCGGGTCGTAAAACAGCAACTGTCCCAGTTCGACCTTGGCAAGGTCCGGTTCTACAAATTGAGGAAGCGGCCCGAGGTCCTGCGCCTGCGCCGCCGACAGTGTCACGCAAAAGGCCAGAGCATACACCGATATCCCAACTCTCATACCTGATCCCCTGAGATTTCCAACGTCAGAACTTGTTTATAGGGTTTGTCCGGAGAATAGATGACGGACGGAAACAAGGGGTGGTTCACAGCGTCCGTGTAACCGGAAGGCTCAATGCAAAGCCCTGCGCATGGCGTGAAAGGATCAGACAGGTGCGCGGCGGAATAGACCTGCGCGCCGGGCTGATCAGAGTAAACATTCATGCGCAAACCTGACGGTGTTTCAACCGTTGCAACCGGTCGATTTGATTTGCCCGCCTCTTCAAACACGAAGTAGTGGTCAAGGCCACGCCCCTCATCACCGATAACGCGCACGGATGAGAAATCCAGCCCTTGGTTTTCGATCTCATTCACGACGCCTGTCGGAATGGAGCTGTCGTCCAGTTCCAGTACCCGCTTTGAATTCAGGGCCAACCGGCTGTCAAGAATACCGCTTTGGCGCCCAAGAGTATAGTAATTGTGCTGCGCAATGCTGATCGGCGTAGGCCGGTCCGGCCATGCGGTGATCGTGTAAGTCAGCCGTGGAAAAGCCAGCTTGACATGAATCTCGAACCTGATTTCTCCGGGAAAACCATCATCGCCGTCAGGTGACGTCAAGGAAAGAACCGCACGGTTCGGCTTAGTCTTCCTGATAATCCAGTGGCTGCGCGACAGCCCGAGCGCACCGCCATGCAGCGTGTTTTCCCCCTCATTCGCTGTCAGGCGATAAGCGGCATCCTGCATTTTAAACTTTGCGCCACCGATCCGATTGGCGACGCGACCCACGATTGCACCCAGATAATATGGGTCCGTCAGATATTCCTGCGGGTTTGGATAGCCCAGGATCAAGGGCGTTTCACCGATCCACCAACCTTGTGTGATCGCCCCATAGCTCAGCAGGGAAACCGACATCGCACCATCTTCCAGAACAACCTGTTCGATGGGTAGGGAAGTGACGCCCTTCATCATGGCGCAGACAAGGGGGATAGTGCCGCATAAAACTGGCGGTATCTTTGATATTCAGCCTCATAGGCGTCGAATAACCCCGCGCGCGGCTGAACAATTTCAGAGATTTCTGGCGATGTCATGAGTTCCGCCGGGTCTGCATCTTTTACTGCACAGGCAGCAAGGCGTGCCGCGCCTATGGCGGCTCCGAATTCACTGCCTTTAGGCAAGGCAAGCGGGATGTTCAGAACAGTTGCCAGCGTCTCGACCCAGAAACGGGATCGTGCGCCCCCACCGACGACCATCAGGCTTTCAGGCTTGGTTCCCGTGCTCCTGAGGGCCTCAAGGCAATCTCGCAGCGCGAACGAGACACCTTCCATCACGGACTGTGCAAGATCCTCTGGATCCGACGCAATATCCAGCCCCATAAACGCCCCCCGGATAGCGCTGTCATTATGAGGGGTACGTTCCCCCGACAGATATGGCAGGAACTTGGTCTTCGACGGCCCGGTGACGGTATCCGGCAACGCCGATGCGAGTGCACCAACGGATTGGCCGAGGTTCCGGGACAGCCAGTTCAGACTGTTGGTCGCCGACAGGATGACACCCATTTGAATCCAGTGGTCCGGCACCGCGTGGCAGAAGCAGTGAACCGCCGTTTCCGGTGCGGGCGCGTAACTGTCCTTGGCAACCAGCAGCACACCCGACGTTCCCAGCGATAGAAAACCGCTGCCTTCGGCGATACTTCCTATACCACAGGCAGCCGCGGCGTTGTCGCCTGCCCCGCCCGCAACGACTACGGGTCCGGTCAGGCCCCAGTGCTGCAATATCTCCGCCCTCAGCTCGCCCCCGACGGCGCTGCCTTCGACCAGTTCGGGCATCTGATCCCGGCGCATGTGGCTGAGCTCAAGCGCTGTTTCCGACCATTTCCGACGTCCGACGTCCAACCACGCTGTACCCGCGCTGTCGGACATTTCACTTATGTATTCTCCGGTCAGCCAGAAGCGTAAATAGTCTTTGGGGAGCAAGACTTTGGAGGTTTTTTCAAAAACGTCAGGTTCATGCCTGCGCATCCATTCCAGCTTGGGCGCAGTGAAGCCGGGAAAAACGATGTTTCCGGTGATCGATCGCATCGCGGAAAGCGCATCCAGTTCGGCAGCTTCACGGGCAGACCTTGTGTCGTTCCAAAGGACACAGGGCCTCAATACGCTACCATTTCGGTCCAGAAGCGTTGCGCCATGCATATGCCCGCTCAGACCTATGCCTCGCACTGCCGAAAACGCAGCGCTGTTTTGCCCCTGCAACTGGGCAACGACCTTTTGACACGCTTCAACCCAATCCGCAGGTTCCTGCTCTGACCAGCCCGGATGCGGTGTCGATGTGTTCACGCTCGCTTCGGCCTCGGCAACGACGTCACCGTCTTCACTGACCACAATTCCCCGAAGACCTGACGTCCCCAAATCAAGACCGAGATACACCTGCTCCTCCCATTTGTAAGCCGCAATACTGAGGCAACAGAAACCCAGTTTTGCAAAGGCATCAGGTTTCACTGGCACAGTTTGCGCTAACATCACAAGGTGAAACAAGACAAGGAATATAAAAATGATGTCGTCCTGGACAGCACTGAATGACCCGGACCCAGACAGCGACCAATACGAAGGTGCCCGATAAGAGGTGACCTGAACTAAGCCGCGGGAGAAATTTTTTGCGATTGTCTGGCGACATGTTTCCGTAAAAACTTCGAAATGTTCTCGTCTTACTGATTTCGGGCAGGCAAAGCTTCTGACACCATGATCAGCCGCAAGAAGGAAATCGGCGAATGAAATCACATGCCAAAGTTGTTGTCGTTGGCGGCGGATGTGTGGGCGCGTCCATTCTGTACGGTCTGACACAGCACGGCTGTAGCGATGCGGTGATGCTGGAACGGACCACACTGACCTCAGGCTCGACCTGGCATGCCGCCGGTCTGCTGGTCACCTTCGTGCGGTCCCATAACGTGTCGAAGATGACGATGGAAACCATCCGCATCTATTCAGAAGTCGAACAGAAGATGGGTACGTCGGTAGGCTTGCGCAAAGTGGGTCAGCTGCGCGTTGCCAACACCCAGAAACGTTGGGATGAATTCCAGTCATATATCTCGATTGCCGAGGCTGCAGGTGTGCCCTGCAAACTGCTGACGCCCGCGGAAATTGCCGATGTTCATCCCCTTCTGAACCAGTCTGAGCATATTCGCGGCGGTATCCTGCATACCGAGGACGGCTATGTGAACCCGGCCGACATCACCATGGCAATGGCAAAGCTGGCGCGAGATGCGGGCGCCACAGTCTATCAGAACACCGAAGCACAGGCGTATGAAAAGTTGGAAAGCGGTCATTGGAAAGTGACCACCAATCAGGGAGAGATCACGTGCAAGCATTTGGTTTTTGCCACCGGCAATTATGCCCGTGAAAATGCCCGACGCGTTGGGCTGGACCTGCCCTGCATTCCCATCGTTCACCAGTACTGGACCACGGAAACAGTTCCACTGCTCAAGGAACGTCGTGCGCAGGGTTTGCCCGAGTTCCCGATCCTGCGGGATGAGGATTACGGCGCATATCTACGCGAAGATGTCGGCGGCATTCAGTTCGGGCCCTATGAGTTCACCAAGGACCTGAAGCTGTTTGCCGAAGACAGCGTTCCACCTGACTTTGGCGCAGACCTCTTGCCCGAGGATTTCGATGCCGTGGAAACCCAATGGGAACGGGCTATTGAGCGGGTTCCGGTCCTTGGCGAGGTGGGCATCAAGGCCAACACGCGCGGACCCTTCCAAATGACGCCGGACGAATTGCCACTTGCCGGGCCAGCGCCAGGGCACAATAACCTGTGGCTGGCCGAAGGGATGCCCGGCGGCATTCTGTGGGGCGGCACCGTGGGCGAACGGCTGGCCCGTTGGATCGTCGACGGTGATCCGGGCAAGGACATGTCGGAACTGGACCCGCGCCGTTTCTCGGACTACGCCTCTAAACGCTGGACCATGGACAAGGTTCGCGAAACCTGGGGCACACATATGAACGCGCATATCCCCGGCGAAGATTTCCCGGACGCGCGCCCAATGAAAACCGTGGGGTCTTACGATCTGCTGACGGCGCATGGCGCAGTCTGGACCAGCTTCAACGGCTATGAATTCCCGCGCTGGTTCGCCAAATCGCCGCAAGAGGCGATCCCTGAACATTCTTTCCGCCGCACCAATCACATGGAACGCGTTCAGGAGGAAGTGCACACCACCCGCGAAGAGGCCGGGTTCATCGAGATGTCGCCAATGACCAAGTTTACTGTACGCGGTCCCGGCGCCGCGCGGTGGCTGGATGGTCTGATGGCAAACAAACTGCCTAAAGTGGGCCGGATGAGCCTGTCGCTGTTGTTGAACGCAAAAGGTGGCATGGATGCGGAATACACAGTTGTCCGCTATGCCGAGAATGATTTCTATCTGGTCTCTACCCCGAATTGGCGCGCCTATAACTGGGATCAGCTGCAACGTCTGCTACCACAAGATCAATCGGTTATCCTTGAAGACGTTTCAGAACAGTTGGGTGTGATCGCTCTGGCGGGTCCCAAGGCGCGCGAGATTTTGCAACCGCTGACCGACAACGATTTGACGAACGCAGCTTTTCCCTGGCTCTCTGCACAAAAAGGTGAAGTTGGTTATGCCAAAGACGTTCACCTGCTTCGGGTATCTTACACAGGCGAGCTGGGCTGGGAACTGCACCATCCGGTCGGGTATAACCGCCATCTTGTCGACCTGCTTTTGAAAGCCGGTGTAAAACCCTTCGGGCTTGAGGCGTTGGAGTCCATGCGCCTTGAAAAATCCTATCGCGCCATCAACCGTGAGATTTGCAAGGACATGACACCATATGAGGCCAGCCTTGATCGGTTTGTCGTCACCGAGGGACGCGAGTTCATCGGAAAAGCGGCGCTGGAGAAGCAGAGATACGAGGGCAATCACAAACGGCTGGTCACGTTGAAACTTCCCTTTGGCGAAACTTCGGTGATGTTCGATGAAGGTGTTTATGCAAACGGTGAACTGATTGGTCGCGTTACATCGGGTGGGTTTTCTTATTATTGCAACCACGACATAGCGATGGCACTTGTACCAAACGATATGACCGCGCCGGGTGCAAGGATGCAGGTGTTGGTCCATAACGAAATGCGCGATGCCGAGGTGATCGATACTTGCGCCGTTGATCCCACCAACGCACGTGCGCGTGCCTGACCCCTGAAGTAAAAAGACTGGATTTGAAAAGATGACCGAACACTCGATCAAAACGCTTTCTCTTGCCGAGGTTCGGGCGCTGGCGAAAGCCGTACTTGTTTCTGCCGGAGTTAATGCACAGGGCAGCGATATTCTGGCCGACATTGTTACCCGGTCCGAGCGGGACGGCCCGCGCAGCCACGGATTGCGTATGCTGCCGGTCTATGTCCAAAGCTTCACCTCGGGCTATGCAAACGGCAATGCGAAGCCAAAGATAGAAAAGGCTGCCCCGGGCGTTCTGCGCTGTGACGCCGATAACGGGTATTATCAGGTCGCGGCAGCCGAAGCCCGCGACATGTTGATCGAAATGACGCGGGAAAACGGCATTGCCGCTTTCACCTGCGCAAATTGCCACCATCTGGGCGCGTTAAGGTTTGACACCGAACCGCTTGCCGAAGCTGGTCTGGTGGCTTTCGCCGTGATCAACTCATTGTCCATGGTGGTGCCGCAAGGCGGGGTGCGCCCGGTATTTGGCACCAACCCGATGTCTTTTGCCTGTCCGCGCGAGGGCGGTGCGCCGATAGTCTGGGATCAGGCGTCTTCAATGGTTGCTTTGATGGATATCCGCATGGCCGCAGCCGAGGGGCACGACCTGCCCCACCCTGCCGGTCTGGACCCTGACGGCGCACCCAGTACGGACCCGAACGCTATCCTGGAAACCCGCAGCCTGTTACCTTTTGGCGAGCACAAGGGCGCCGCAATCGCTTTCATGGTTGAAGTGTTGGGTGCCGCCCTGGCTGGTGGAACCCTTTCCGTGAACAATCAAGAACGTGAGGCGTTCGGAGCCCTTAACATCAAAGGCGGTGCAACACTGATTGCGATTGATCCGACGCGGTTCGGCAACGAGGCCTTCAATCAATATATCGCGCGCATTTGCTCAGAAATTGTCGGTAATGGGGACGCCCGTGTTCCGGGTGATGGGCGTCTGGCCAAACGGGCGGCAGCCGAGGCTGACGGTGTTGAGGTCAGCGCCGAGGTTCTGGCCACGTTAAACGCGTCCTGAAAAACCTGCGCTCAGCTTTCTGGCTAGAGGGCCTTCCTACGACACGGGCGGATTCAAGCGCCAATCCAGCTTTGAACAGGCGGTAATCTTGCCGAACCAAGCACGGATGCGACAGTCCATTCTCCCCTCGTAACGGCGGTCCGTTGGGGTCTGAGTCGTCGCACTTATCGACCGCCGCCCGCAACAAATAGCCTGGAAAAGAAGTCAAACAGGTCAGCGTGACACTCTAATGGCAGGATATGCGCCACATATTGGTCCGGCCTGACGACGACCATACAGCCCTTTGTCCGGTCAATTCCGCGCATTTCGTAGATGTCTTCACGCCTCTTGTGATCAACGCAAAAAACCTTCTCGAAGTCGCGCAGGCCATACCTGCCCTTCTCGGGTTTCAAAAGAGACGGCATATCCTCATAATTCAGCGATATGAAATCCTGCGGGAAGATGGCCCGTAGGTCTATCAAACCGTCGATGTCTTCGTCAGGGCGCACAAACCGTCGCAGAGGAGAGTTCGGATCGCTTTGCAAAACCTCGCAAAGCTGATGGATCGATCCGCCTTGGGTACCTGCGTCTCTCTGTCCTGCGAAGGCATAGAGCCTCCAGCGCGCATCCGCTTCGGCCACATGCCCCAATTGCATGGGCATGGCATCTGCAAGCCGGACAACTGGTGCTGAATGAAATCGCTTGCCTATAACCAGCCCACGCGCCAGATGCTGGTGAACCGGTTCGGCGACCAAGTCCGAAGGCCCATAGTGAACCGAAAGCCCGCCGGTGAACTCCAGATTTTCGATAAACTGTTTTTGAAATCGGGGCATATCGGTGCCGTCAAGCTCTGACTCGCCCGGAGGCGCACTCATGATCCGGGCCCATTTATGGTCGGTTTCGACCAGTCTTTTGGCCTCTTGCAAACGCTCGGCCGAGTAGCTGTGAAGAAGATCAGGCTTTGACCTTCCTGTCAGCACATGCACCAGTTTCCAGCCCAGGTTGAAAGTATCGCCCATCGACACGTTCATCCCCTGACCCGCCTTGGGGCTATGCGTGTGGCAGGCGTCGCCCGCCGTGAAAACGCGCGGGGTGCGTGTAGCAACTTCATGCTTAGGAACATCGTCGAACTTGTCGGTCAGCCTGTGGCCAATCTCGTAGACCGACCACCAAACGACTTCATTTACGTCGATGGAATAAGGACGCATGATCCGGTTCGCGGCAGCGATGATATGGTCAGCCGTCAGATTGCGGTTGGCGATCCGCTCATCCGGGTTCAGTTTGTCAAGCTCAACATACATTCGGAACAGGTATCCGCCTTCGCGCGGAAGGATCAGAACGTTTCCTTCCGATGCCGATTGAACAAGGCATTTCCGCCGCAAATCGGGAAAATCGGAATTCGCCAGAATGTCCATAACGCCCCACGCCTGATGTGCGGCATCGCCTTGCAGCTTACCCCCGATGGCCTTGCGCACATTGCTGCGTGCACCGTCACAGCCTACGACATAGTTGGCACGCACTGTAAGCCGTTCAACCACGCCACCATCATCGCCCAAGCGTTCAAGCTCTGCCGTGACGGGGTGATCCGTGGAACCGGTATCAATTGTGAAATCGCTGACACGAAGCCCGTAATGGGGTTGCAGCCGCGTTGGAGCGTTTCTCATCACATCCAGAAACAGCTCATGAATCCGGGCCTGATTCATCAAGGTATGTGGCATCTCGGATTGATCTTCGGCAACGTCCTGCACCGTGCCCGCCCGGCGGATGTGGCCCGGGCTTGCGGGATCGGGCGTCCAGAATGCCGTTTGGTTGACCCAATACGCTTCGCGCTTCACTTTCTCAGCAAAACCAAACGCCTGAAACATCTCCATCGAGCGGACGTTGACGCCATCCGCCTGGCCTTTCTCCATCGGACCAGGCTTTTGATCCACGATCATTGTCGAAATTTCGGCGAACCCGGCCAGTTGCGCTGCAAGGCAAAGCCCCGCCGGTCCACAACCCGCGATCAGAACGTCAACCTTTTCGGGGATGGTTGCGGGGTGGTTGTGGTGATCGGAGCGGCTGAGCGCAGCCGGTTTGATATCCGGGTCACCCGGACGAAATCCATCAACGTAATATTGCATTGTCCCCTCCTCCGCAGGTTCACATAAATTTAATAACTGTACTTACTATTTCCTGTCAACAAAGATATGTACACTCACTAATTGCCGCGGTAATTCTGGAATAAGTGACGGCGTAAAGTGATTTCGGAGGTTTTGCGTGAGTATTTACGGAATGGCGGGCCACCTCATCCGCAGGCTCAATCAGATTTCAACCCACGTGTTCTCGGTCCGGATGCAGGAGGCCGGGATTGACCTTACATCCGTTCAGTTCGCAGCACTTGAAACAATTCGCGCCGAACCCGGCATTGATCAGGCCACAGTCGCGGCGAAAATCGCCTATGACCGCGCAACAATCGGCGGGGTCATCGACCGGCTGGAGCAGAAAAACTACGTCAAACGCTCGGTCAGTCAACGTGACAGACGCGCGCGAGAGGTCACCTTATCCGGAAAAGGAAAAGACATCCTTGCGGCGGCTATGCCAGTCGTAATTGACCTGCAAAACGAGATCCTCGGAGGGCTAACTCCGAATGAACGCGAAACGTTCCTGAAGCTCGCAGGCAAGGCAGTTGATGCTGTCACCGACGATAACACACGGCCTTGAATTACAAAGCGGACGCTGGTTCAATTAAAACAAGGAAAGCAAATCCACCATTTTTGAGCTTTAGTTTCCGAAACTAGAAACTAAAATCTAAGAAATCTCAATTTACCTTTGAGCCAACCGAGGGCAATGTAATCCTGAGAGGATAAATTGCGTCCGCGCATGACCTGTCTGATGCGTAGCGTTTCGACGAAAAGGTTCACATGTGTGAACATTCTGTTTTCCGAAAAGGACCTGAAACCAAACACTAAAAAAGTGGATATAACTCGTTATAAAACATAACTAATATGAGCAATCATGAACAGGGGATGATACTCATAGGTCATCTAGGGAGGAGATCATGACCAACTTGCGCAGAACCATACTCAAATCTGCAGTGACGGCGATTGCTTTCGGTGCCATGTCAACCACTGCCATCGCGGCCGAAGTGACACTGCGGATGCACCAATTCCTGCCGGCACAAGCCAACGTACCCAAGAACGTTCTGGATGTCTGGGCCGACAAGGTCGAAGCGGATTCGGATGGCCGGATCGAAATTCAAAGGTTTCCGTCCATGCAGCTTGGGGGCAAACCCCCCGAACTGATCGACCAAGCCATTGATGGTGTGGCAGACATTGTCTGGACTGTGTCCGGATATACACCAGGCCGCTTTCCCCGAACCGAGGTGTTCGAACTGCCGTTCACCATGACTAATGCCGAAGCCGTCTCACGCGCCTATTGGCATCTGGCCGAAGAAACCATGATGGACGATGACTTCAAGCAGTTCAAAGTACTCGGGCTCTGGGTGCACGGCCCCGGTTTGATCCATTCAAAGGAACCGATCGAAAGCATCGAGGATCTGAACGGCGTAAAGCTGCGCGCACCGACACGCGTAACCAACGGCCTTTTCAGCTCGCTTGGAGCAACCCCGGTTGGCATGCCTGTTCCTGCGGTGCCTGAAGCGCTGTCCAAAGGCGTGATCGACGCCACCGTGATTCCCTGGGAAGTGACCGGCGCCCTGAAGGTCAACGAGCTGGTCGGAAACCACACGACCTTTGGCGACGACACGCTATACACCACCACTTTCATCTTCGCGATGAACAAGGACCGCTGGGATGCACTGCCGGATGATCTGAAGGCCGTCATTGACGCCAACTCGGGTGCTGAATTCTCGGCCTTCGCAGGCAAGCAGATGCAGGCCGATGACGACGGGCCTCACAAGCAGGCGATGGAACGCGGCAACAACATCATCACGCTGAGCCCGGAACAGGTCGCGGAATGGAAGGCAGCATCACAGCCGACCACTGACGCCTGGATCGCCGAGATGGATGAAAAAGGTCTGGATGGAACCGGCTTGCGCGCCCGCGCGCTCGAACTGATTTCGCAATACTCCGGCAACTGATCCGGTCGCTCTTCCGGCGCTATTTCCCGCCGGGAGAGCAATCCCTTTGGAGTTGATCATGCAGAAACTGGTAGAGCGCATCGCGCGCTTCATGGCCGTTCTCGGCGGTGTGGTTCTGACTGCGCTGGTCCTGCTGACCTGTGTCAGCGTGCTGGGGCGCGGCCTGAATACGCTGGGCCACTCGGACGTTATGACGTCACTGTCGGAAGCAGCGGCAAATGCGCTGATTGCATCGGGCGTCGGGCCGGTGAATGGCGATTTTGAACTGGTCGAAGCCGGCATTGCATTCGCCATATTCTCGTTCCTGCCGATCTGCCAGCTCTATGGCTCTCACGCCACAGTCGACGTATTCACCAACACGCTTCCGACAAAGGCGAACAAAGTGATCATCACATTCTGGGAATTCGTCCTGTCGCTTGTCATTCTTTTGATTACGTGGCGCTTGTTTGTCGGCATGCAAAACAAGCTGGACTATGGTGAAACGACCTTTCTGCTGCAATTTCCGGTTTGGTGGGCCTATGGGCTAAGCTTTGTTGCCGCCCTTGTCGCATCACTTGTTGCTGTCTATTGCGCCGTCGCGCAGGTCATCGAGCTTGTCACCGGGCGTCATATCCTGCCCTACCGCGGGGAGGCCGCACATTGACCATGCTCGAACTGGGCTACGTGTCCTTTCCCGTACTTCTGATCATGATCTTTCTGCGCGCACCGATTGGCCTTGCCATGTTGCTGTGCGGGATTGGCGGGCTGTATTTTGCCATGGGTGGCACCAGCATGTTCATGGCCAAGCTCAAAACCGAAACCTACTCAACCTTTTCCAGCTATTCGCTGACGATCATTCCGATGTTCCTGCTGATGGGGCAGTTCGCGACATTGTCGGGCATGTCTTCAGCCTTGTTCAAAGCTGCTGAAAGCTGGCTGGGCCACCGCAAAGGGGGCGTCGCCATGGCGGCAGTCGGCGCTTGTGCCGGATTTGGCGCAATCTGCGGGTCCTCCCTTGCCACTGCCGCAACGATGAGCCGTGTCGCGCTGCCCGAACTGCGCCGCTACGGCTATTCCGGCGGGTTTTCAACCGCAACGCTTGCTGCTGGCGGCACATTGGGCATTCTGATCCCGCCTTCGGTGATCCTTGTGATCTATGCGATCCTGACGGAACAGAATATCGCCAAGCTGTTTCTCGCGGCCTTTGTCCCCGGCATTCTGGCAGCGCTCGGCTATATCATCACGATTTCGATCTATGTGCGCATGTATCCTGACGCCGCGGGCACCCGCGAAGCGATCCCGTATCCTGAACGCGTTCGGGCACTGCTGGATGTCTGGCCTGTCCTGCTGGTTTTTGGCCTTGTTGTCGGTGGCATCTATCTTGGCTGGTTCACCCCAACCGAAGGCGCAGCCGTGGGGGCGGCGGGAACCGGGCTGATTGCTCTGATCTCGGGCAATCTGAACTGGCAGGTCTTCGTCGAAAGCATCATTGCAACGGCCTCAAGCACGGCGATGATCTTCTTCATCGTGTTGGGCGCAGGGCTGTATAACAGTTTCCTAGCGCTCACTCAGGTACCGCAGGAACTGTCTGGCTGGGTCGTTGGACTTGGGCTCAGCCCGTGGATGGTGTTGTGCCTGATCCTGGTGTTCTACCTGATCTTTGGATGTCTGATGGACAGCCTGTCAATGATCCTGCTGACTATCCCGATCTTCTTTCCGGTCATCAGCGCACTGGATTTCGGCATGAGCCCCGAGCATGTGGCCATCTGGTTCGGTATTCTGGTTCTGATCGTTGTCGAGGTCGGGCTGATCACCCCTCCGGTCGGGATGAACCTGTTCATTATCAACGCTATGGATCGTTCAACCCCGATGACCCAAACTTACAAGGCAGTGATGTGGTTTGTCACCTCTGACATCATTCGGGTCATGATCCTGGTGCTGTTTCCGGCCATTACCCTGTTCCTGATCCCCTAGCGAAATCACCATCAGCGGTCCGGGGCGGGCCCATCCGAAAATAGATATGAGACACAACAATGATTGAACATACTAAAATGGAGAGAGCACGATGCAGTTAAGTGGATGTGTCGCCCTGGTCACCGGCGGCGGAAGCGGGCTGGGTGCTGCAACGGCTAGGCATTTCGCCGCCAGCGGAGCAAAGGTTGCCGTTTTGGATTTCAATGCTGAAGGTGCGAAGGCAGTTGCTGACGAAATTGGTGGTCTTGCCCTGCAAGCCGATGTCAGTGACGAGGCCGCCGTCAGTGCCGCGTTTGAGACGGCAATAGCCCATTTCGGGTCAGCACCCAGAATCGCTGTCAGTTGTGCGGGCGTCGGCATGGCGGCCAGGATCGTCGGGCGCGAAGGCAAGCTGTCATTCGACGTGTTCGAGAAAACTCTGCGCGTGAACCTTTTTGGCACCTACAACGTCATGAGCCACGCGGCGAGACACATGGCCGGTCTCGACCCGTTGGCTGACGGTGAACGCGGTGTGATCATCAACACGGCGTCGGTTGCGTGGCAGGACGGTCAATTGGGTCAAGCCGCTTATGCCGCATCCAAAGGGGCAATCGCCTCGATGTGCCTGCCTGCCGCACGGGAGCTCGCGCAGTCGGGGATTCGGGTGATGGCCATCGCACCTGGCCTGTTCCACACGCCAATGATGGAAGGCTTGCCGGAAGAGGTCAGTGCCAAGATCACTGCGAACATTCCCTTCCCGGCCCGCCTTGGCGAAGCGCGTGAGTTCGCAATGCTCGCCGAACAGATCGTTGAAAACCCGTTTTTGAATGGCACCACTATTCGACTTGATGGCGCCGTTCGTCTGCCGCCCCGGTAAGGAGTTCCCCATGGACAGCCAAATCCTGAACATTGAGGTCAACGGATCCATCGCGACCCTGACCATGAACCGCCCTGACAAGCGAAACGCGATGTGCGAGGAACTGTTAGGCGCGCTGGATGATTTCTTTTCAGCTCCACCCAAGAACGTGCGCGTGGTGATCCTGACCGGAACTGAAGGGCATTATTGTTCCGGATTGGACCTGTCCGAGCATGTTCATCGTACGGCCGAGGAAAACCTGCACCATTCCCGCCACTGGCACAGTGTCATGGACAAGATCCAGTTGGGTGGGCTTGCGGTTGTCTCGGCCATGTTTGGCGCCGTGATCGGCGGCGGGCTGGAGCTTGCAGCGGCAACACATGTTCGCATCGCTGAACCTTCGACGATCTTTCAGCTTCCCGAAGGCCGGCGCGGAATATTTGTCGGTGGCGGTGCGACCGCGCGGGTCGGTCGCCTGCTGGGGGCCGATCGGATGACCGAGATGATGTTGACCGGCCGCAAATATGGTGCCGATGAAGGGGTATCGCTGGGGCTTGCACATTATAGCGTGGGTGAAGGCGAGGCTTTGGCGCTGGCCCAAAAGCTGGCAGGTAAGATTTCCCGAAACGCGCCACTGTCAAACTATCTGATGATTCAGGCGGTCGCGCGGATCAATGAAATGTCGCAGAACGACGGACTGTTTACTGAATCGCTGGCCGCGGCCCTGTCGCAAACAACACCAGATGCGCAGGAAGGACTGCGGGCCTTTCTTGAAAAGCGCGCCCCGAACTTCAGGTGAACACATGAAAAGGAAACATGAACACACGCCAGAAGACGGCGCGCCTAACACGATCAGCGATGCCACGCTGCGGGGGTTTGTCGGGTATCGCATGAAACGGGCCTTCAATGTGGTGCAGGAAGACCTGACAACAACTCTGCGTCCCTTTGGTCTGCGAATGCTGACTTATACGGCACTGGTTCTCATCGTCGATAACCCCGGTTTGCGGCAGTCCCAACTGGCTGACGCAATGGATATCGAGCGCCCGAACCTTGTCGTCATCATTGACGAGCTGGAGCGCAGGGAACTGATCGTCCGCGACCGGGTACCGACCGACCGGCGCGCCTATGCGCTAAGGACGACACTGGCGGGCAGGCAATTATATGAAAAGGCCGTCGCCGCGGTTACCGCCCACGAAGGCAAGCTGCTGGCCTGTTTGGATGACGCAACCATCACCACCGTTTTCGATGCCCTCAGGACGATCGAAAAAGCGAGGAAAAGGGGCTGATCATGCAACGCACATCGGAATACCTGGTGCATTCTGTTTCGCGCGAAGATCGGGCCGACGGTTCCATCCTGCTGAAATCAAACCACACTCTTGGTCCTGTCGTCGACAAAACCGGTGTCTGGCTGCACGCCTGGGCCTCGGACGCGCCTGACCGCACGTTCATTGCTGAACGCAGCGGCGCAGGATGGCGCAAGGAAAGCTATGCGACCACGCTTGAAAAGGTGCGGGCAATCGCAAGCTCGCTATTGGCGCGTGGGATGGGGCCTGACAAACCGATCCTGATCATGAGCGGCAACGGCTTGGATCATGGTCTGCTGAGCCTGGCTGCTCAGTACATTGGCGTACCGACTGCGCCCGTAGCCGAACAATACGCCTTGATCCACGGTGCACATGGCCGCCTGCGCCATGCCATCGAACTGGTGCGCCCGAAGATGGCCTATGTCGTCGATGCGGATCAATACCGAGAGGCGCTGGAACTGGATGCGCTTCAAGGGGTCGAAATCGTAGCCAGCCGACAAGGCAGGAACAGTCAGGTCACAGCGTTCGACGAACTTCTCAAAGGGGATGTCAGTGTCGATCTGGAGGCAGCCTATGAACTGGTTGGCCCCGATTCCGTCGCCAAGATCCTAATGACCAGCGGTTCAACCTCGGCCCCGAAGGGGGTCATCACGACCCAACGCATGATGTGCGTGAACCAGACCATGCTGGCCGACGGGTTGCCATTTCTGCGCACGCGTCCGCCCCGTGTGGTCGATTGGCTGCCATGGAACCACGTCTTTGGCGGATCTCATAACTTCAACATGATGCTCGCCAACGGCGGAAGCTTCTACATCGACGACGGCAAACCGGTAGCCGGTCTGTTTGAGAGGACGCTGGAAAACCTGTCCATGGTCACCGGCACGCTCAGCTTCAATGTCCCCGTAGGTTACAGCATGCTGCTGGGCGCATTGCAGCGGGATGGCGATTTGCGTCGGCGGTTTTTCGAAGAACTTGATCTGATCTTTTATGCGGGCGCTTCACTGCCACAGGACATCTGGTCTGGATTTGAACAGATGGCGCTGGATGTCAAAGGTGAGATAACGCTGATGACCTCGTCCTGGGGGCTGACCGAGACAGCGCCCGCCACAATGATGCAGTCCGAGCCCATTGACCGTTCCGGGGTTGTTGGCGTTCCGATGAACGGCGTGACACTCAAGCTGATACCGGATGAAGACATGCGATGCGAAATGCGCATCAAAGGGCCAAACGTGATGCCCGGGTACTTCAACGAGCCGGGCAAGACAGCCAGCGTTTTCGATGAAGAAGGGTTTTTCATTACCGGCGACGCCATGCGGTTCATCGACCCGCAGGACGTAAACAAAGGTATGAAATTCGACGGCCGGATATCCGAGGATTTCAAATTGCTGACCGGAACATGGGTGCGGGCCGCACAATTGAGGATGGACTTGTTGACCTGTCTTGCGCCTCTTGCCTCAGATCTGGTCATTACAGGTGCCGACAGAAATGAGATCGGCGTCATGGTCTTTCCCGATGTCGCCGAGCTGAAGCGGGAAGGATTTGACCTGAACGACGACAGTGGCGCCTACTGCTGCAAATTGCTGCAAGGCGAAATTCACCGCCGCCTGGCAGAGCGCGCCCGCGAGTTATCGGGCAGCTCCACACGGGTCGGGCGCGCCATTGTCCTTAGCGAGCCCGCCTCGATGCCCGAGGGCGAAATGACCGCCAAGGGGAACCTCAATTTCCGCAAGATACTGACACGCCGGCAAAATTTACTTGAGCGTCTTTATGACGACGCCGATCCGGCAATCATAAAGATCTGAGAAAGGAACGAACAGATGGTCGATATCTCCAAGGTTCGCGCAATCGACATTCACACCCACGCTGAAGAACCCTGCGGGTGCCACTCGGATGACGGCTATGACGACCTGCAGGCAACCATGGCCAACTACTTTGGCGCGCCGTGGAGCCATCCGCCTACGGTTCCCGAAACTGCACAGCACTATCGCGAGCAAAACATAGCCGCGGTGATCTTCCCGGTCGATGCCGAGCGGGAAACCGGCTATCGGCGCTACAAGAACGAAGAAGTTGCCGCATTGGCGGCGGAAAATGACGACGTGCTGATCCCGTTTGCGTCAATTGATCCGCACAAGGGCAAGATGGGCGCACGCGAGGCGCGCCGCCTGATCCGCGAATTTGGTATCAAAGGGTTCAAGTTTCATCCGACGATGCAGGGGTTCTACCCCAATGACCGCATGGCTTATGACCTTTACGAAGCAATCGCCGAGGAAGGCTGCATCGCCCTGTTTCACACTGGTCAGACCGGTGTCGGTTCGGGCATGCGGGGTGGTAACGGAATGCGGCTTAAATACTCGAACCCGATGTTCATGGATGACGTCGCCGTCGATTTTCCGGATATGAAGATCATCCTCGCGCATCCGTCATTTCCCTGGCAGGAAGAGGCGCTGTCCGTGGCGCAGCACAAGCCCAACGTCTATATCGACCTGTCCGGTTGGTCACCAAAGTACTTCCCCGAGATTCTGGTGAAATACTGCAACTCGATCCTCAAGAAAAAGGTCCTGTTTGGGTCCGACTGGCCCATGATCACTCCAGAACGCTGGCTGTCGGATTTCGAGAAGATCAATATCAAGGACGAACTGCGCCCGGACATCATCAAAGGCAATGCCGCGCGCCTGCTGGGACTGACCCCGTGATGCTGCCCCCTGCCCCATCACTGCCCTACCCAGTCACTTTGAACTTCGACGGTGCCGAACCGCCAGAACCGGGCCGCGTCGTGGTCGTCGAAGTCACCAGCTATCGGGTGACATGATCATGAAGCCATTCGAAGCCCCACTTGCGGACATCTTATTCACGTTGAACCACGTAGTCCGGGCCACCGATCTTCCAGATTGGGACGCTGACCTTGCTGGTGAGATCGGCGAACATTTTGCCGCCTTCGCACAAGGTGAAATTGCCCCGCTGGACGAGCCGGGAGACAGGCAGGGATGCTCGCTGGAAAACGGTCGCGTATCCATGCCTGCCGGCTTTGCCCAAGTTTATGCAACGTATTCGGAACAGGGCTGGCCCTCGCTCACCGTGCCTGGAGAATATGGCGGTCAAGGGCTTGGTGCCCTGATACTGGCCATAACGTCCGAGGTGTTTTCGGGCGCAAACCACAGCCTTCAGATGGTTACTGGGTTGGTTCCGGGCGCGGTGCGTACCTTGTTGCGCTTTGGCACGAAAGATCAGCAGTCCCGGTACATTCCCTCTCTGGCCTCGGGTGAAACTCTGGCCACCATGTGCCTGACCGAACCCGGGGCCGGGTCTGACCTTTCTCGCGTGCGCTGCCGGGCGGAACCTGCTGAAGATGGCTGGAAGATCACGGGAGAAAAAATCTTTATCTCTGGCGGTGACCAGGACATGAGCGATCATATCCTGCATCTTGTGCTTGCGCGCACGTCCGATGAAGGCGTCAGAGGTTTATCGCTGTTTCTATGCCCCAGCACCTGCACTGACGGCAGCCGTAACCACGTTACCGTAACGCGCATCGAGGAAAAGATGGGCCTGCATGCCTCACCCACGTGCCAGCTGGCATTTGATGGGGCCAAAGCTGAACTGATCGGGGCCGAAGGTGAAGGTCTGATGGCCATGTTCACCATGATGAACCACGCCCGGCTTGATGTCGCCCTACAGGGCGTCGCGCACACCGCGCGGGCCTATGACATTGCCAGTACTTATGCCAGTGAAAGGGTGCAGGGACGCAATGCCGACGGTCGACCGGCAACACTGGATCAACATGCCGATATCCGCCGTATGCTGGATCAAATCGACTGGCTGGCAATCAGCAGCCGCAGTCTTGCACATCTTGCATTTGTCACCATGGAACGGGGTACATCGCCTGACCTAGTCGATTTTCTGACCCCGGTTGCTAAGGTCTATTGCACCGAAGCCGGTATCAAGGCCGCCGAATTGGGTATGCAGGTACTGGGCGGCTATGGCTATTTGCGCGAATACCGGCTGGAGCAGACCTATCGCGATGCCCGAATTACCTCGATCTATGAAGGGGCCAACGGCATACATGCGCGTATGCTGGCAACACGTCTTGCCGCAGAGCCTGCGGGCGACGCCTTTGCCGAATTTGTTGCGCATGAAGCCGAGCATTGGACATGCGATGCGATCTCGGACGCACTGGACAATTGGCAATCCGCTCGAAGAAAGCTGAAACAGGGTGACAGCGCGGCGATGGCGCATGGGTTCATGCAAACGACGATTGATACCGCTCTGACTTGTCTGCGGGTGCGGCTGCGCAACGCCGCAAGCCTTCATCCATCCCCGGAACGGATCAAACGCATTTGCGGTTGAGGCTGGATCCAAGCGCGCAGATTATCGACAACCGATACCCGCCACCAATCGGACTGAAAGGAACGCAACATGACAGATCCAAAAGTGCTGATCGCGGGTGGTGGTATTGCTGGGTTGTCGCTGGCACTGACACTGCATCAGATTGGCATCGACTGCACTGTCTTTGAAAGCGTTCGGCACCCGCGCCCGCTGGGTGTCGGAATAAACCTGCAACCCAACGCTGTGCGCGAGTTGTACGATCTGGGTTTCACGGCTCAGGATCTGAATAAGTTCGGCGTCCCTGCGCAGGAATGGGCGCTTGTTGGTTTGAATGGGCACGAGATTTACGCGGAACCGCGCGGAACTTTCGCTGGTTACAATTGGCCGCAATACGCGGTGCATCGCGGCGCGTTTCACATGGCGCTTTACCAGCGGTTTGTCGAACGCGCAGGCCCGGATGCCGTACGCCTTGGTGCTCGGGCCACGGGATACCAGACCAATGCGGATGAGACGGTTACAGTGCGGTTGCAAACTGACCAGGGGGGCGTCCGCGAAACCGGTGCCATTCTAATCGGCGCCGACGGTATCCATTCAGCCATCCGAAACCAGATGCATCCAAGCCAACCTCCGATCCATTGGGGAGGCACCGTCATGTGGCGCGGCACAACTTTGGCAAAGCCCGTGCGCACGGGTTCTTCCTTTGTCGGACTGGGTACGCATAAGAAACGAATGGTGATCTACCCGATCTCACACCCCGATCTCGGAACCGGCATGGCGCTGATAAACTGGATTGCCGAAGTCACCTACGATGACCCGGACGCGCATGCGGCAACCGGGTGGTTCCGGCAGGTCGAGGCCAAGGATTTCGCGCACCACTTTGACGGATGGACCTATGACTGGCTGGATGTTCCTGCCCTAATCCGCGGTGCGGATGTGACATATGAAAACCCGATGATCGACCGCGATCCGGTTGAAACGTGGGTTGACGGGCCGGTTGCCCTGATCGGAGACGCCGCGCACCCGATGTACCCTACCGGTTCGAATGGGGCCAGCCAAGCAATTATGGACGCCCGCATATTGGGGGCCAGCTTGCTCAAGCATGGCTTGGGCTCAACCGCGCTGGCGGCCTATGATGACACGCTGTGCGGTCCGGTGTCAGACCTTGTCCTTCGCAATCGGGGTGCTGGACCTTTTGGCCTGTTGAATTTGGTCAATGACCGCTGTGGCGGTGTGTTCGACGATATTGAAACAGTCATTTCCTTGGCTGAAAGGGCCAGTTTCATGGCCAAATACAAAGCTGCCGCAGGTTTTGCGCGCGACGCCCTGAACAGCGCACAGCCAACGATTGCGCCCGGCTCGCAGCTGGCTTGGCAGGCGTGATGGAAAAGCCATCGGTGGATTGAGAACCTGCGCCCATGACAACAGCGTTTCGCCGGTCCTGTGTATCGCCCGCAAAATCATGCGCTGCCGTGAATGATTTCGCGGCATACCAGCGTGTCCCACCGAAATTTCGTTTGTAGCGAATCGACCAACAGCTAATCGGAAAGAACGCACCGGGTCAGACCTGTCTGATCGTCAGACATGTATTGGACGAAGAAAACTAATTTCATTGCACCGCCTTCTCATGTTCAATTGCACGCAAGGCGACAGGGCCATTGAAAGGACTGAATATGCAGGATCATGGATATGCGTCAGGTCGACTGAACCTACCATTCGTCGGAATATCAACCTTTGGAAAATCTCCGTATGTCGAGGATTGGGACAATATTGATGCGGATGTTTGCATCCTTGGTGCGCCATTTGATTTCGGCACGCAATGGCGCGCCGGGGCAAGGTTCGGCCCTCGGGCCGTGCGTGAAGCTTCGACCCTGTTCAGTTTTGGACATGCCGGTGCCTATGACCACGAAGACGACGCAACCTATCTGGACAGTTCAGTACGTATTGTGGATTTGGGGGATGCGGATATCGTCCACACAAAGACCGAGGCCAGCCACGAAAACATCGCCTATGGTGTTCGCAAAATCCTGACCGCAGGGGTGCTGCCGCTTGTGATCGGCGGCGATCACTCTATCAACATTCCCTGCATTTCCGCGTTTGAAGATGATTGTGCGCAAAATGGCCCGATCCACGTGGTTCAAATCGATGCGCATCTGGATTTCGTGGACGAGCGTCACGGTGTCACCAATGGCCACGGCAACCCCATGCGACGGGCGATCGAAAAAGACTATGTCTCGGGGATGACCCAGTTGGGTATTCGAAACGTCTCGTCAACCGCCAAGGAAGGATACGAGGACGCGCGCGCACGTGGGTCAGACATCTTGTCCGTGCGTCAGGTGAGAAAGCTGGGAACAGAGGCTGTTCTTGAGCGAATTCCCGAAGGTGCTCGGTACTATGTGACAATAGATATTGACGCCTTTTGCCCTTCCATCGCAGCAGGGACCGGGACGCCAAGCCATGGGGGGTTTTTGTATTATGACGTTCTGGAAATCCTTCAGGGCCTCGCCAAGCGCGGCAATGTCGTCGGCATCGACCTTGTCGAAGTGGCACCAGCCTATGACCCCAGCGAAAGCACGCAGATTCTGGCCGCGCAGCTATTGTTGAATTTCCTGGGTTTTATCTTTCGCGAACGCGCCGGTCGCGAGAGATGAAGGGGGAGCGTTTGCTCCCCCTTCTTTGTATCAGGCATCGATAATGTTGTGGCCAGGCCCATATGGGAAGCCGGTAATGTTTTCGGCCCCATCTTCGCCAACCACCAGAATATCATGCTCGCGGTAGCCCCCTGCACCGGGTTGCCCTTCGAGGATCCACAGCATGGGCTCGATTGAAACGACCATGCCAGGTTCCAACACGGTGTCGATATCCTCTCGCAATTCCAGACCGGCCTCGCGCCCGTAATAATGGCTGAGGATGCCGAAAGAATGGCCATACCCGAACGAGCGGTATTGCAGCAGCCCCTCATCGGCAAAGAAACGGTTGATCTCGGCAGTGATGCCTGAACAGGTCGCACCGGGTTTGATCAGGCTCAGACCCAGTTCATGGGCCGCCACATTGGCCTTCCACAGGCGCAGGCTGTCGGCGTCCGGCTCGCCCAGAAACAGGGTACGTTCCAGCGCAGTGTAATAGCCTGAGATCATCGGGAAAGTGTTCAGCGACAGGATATCGCCTTTTTGCAGGGCGCGTTTTGTCACCGGGTTATGCGCGCCATCGGTGTTCAGCCCGGACTGGAACCAAACCCAGGTGTCGCGATATTCGGCATCTGGATAGGCGCGCGCGATTTCCTCTTCCATTGCGTCACGGCCCGCCATGGCAATCTCGATCTCAGTTGCGCCTTCACGGATGGCCGCATGGATTGCCGCCCCGCCAACATCCGCGGTGCGTGCCCCACCCTTGATCAATTCAATCTCTTCGGCGGATTTGACCATGCGGGCGGTCATTGTATCCGGCGCGATATCAACCAGCTCGGGGGTACCCAGCATCCGCAGGGCAGTGTCGCGGGCGGCCAGCGTCATGTGGTCGCCTTCAATGCCGATGCGCTTGGCGTTGCCGATCAGGCTTGCAACCGCACGCCAATAATTGTCGCGCTTCCAGTCAGTATAAATCACGTTGTCTTCGACCGACCGACGCCACGGTTGCCCGGCGTCGATGTTGGCCGAAACGGTGGTGCAGGCCTCTTGAGTGACCACGCAGCCATACGGACGGCCAAAGGAACAATACAGAAAGCCCGAGTAGTAGGCGATATTTTGCATTGATGTCAGCAGAACCGCAGGGATATCACGTGCGGCCATGATGCTGCGAAGCTTGCTGAGACGGCGATCATATTCACCCTTGCTGAACGGCAAAGGCGCTTTGTCACCATTGTGGCAGGTAAAGAATTCGGGGCGTTTTGTTGTGTCGGTCATCACTTGGTCTCTCAACTTTGCCGGGCGACAAATCCCGGCCACATGTCCCGGCGTTCAGGACAGGCGGTCTCGGGGTCCGAGAGCCGATCACCCCCTTACGTGCCGCGACGCCATCGCAGCGAGGGTGAACAGGGAAATCGTTAGATCAGACGATACGATCCGTCAAGCGGGGGAAAGCCCCCGCAGGCGTTCCGAACGACGCCGCAGCAATTCAACCGTGGTCAGCAGCGCAATCGACAGAACCACAAGGATTGTCGCAACCGCCAGAATGGTCGGGCTGATCTGTTCCCGCAGGCCGGTGAACATCTGCCACGGCAAAGTCTTCTGACTGGCTGAGCCCACAAACAGAACCACCACAACTTCGTCGAACGAGGTGATGAAGGCGAACAGACCACCCGAGATCACACCCGGCAGAATCAGTGGCATCTGGATCTTGAAGAAGGTACGTACCGGCCCTGCCCCCATATTCGCAGCAGCACGCGTTAGTGAGCGATCAAAGCTCACAAGCGTGGCGGTCACAGTGATGATCACGAATGGGATACCCAGAACGGCGTGCGCCAGGATGACTTTCAGATAGCCCACAAAGTTCTTGTTCATGCCCAACGTCCCTTCAAGGAACCGACCGATATCGCTGTAGAAGAAGAACATGCCTGTTGCCGAGATGATCAGCGGAACGATCATCGGCGAAATGAGGATTCCCATGATAGCACGGCGACCGGGGACGTGGCTCTGGCTGAGGCCAATGGCCGCCAGAGTACCAAGCGAGACCGAGATGACTGTGGCAATCGGGGCAATGATCAGCGAGTTTTTGAAGCTGCGTTGCCATTCATTGTTGGTGAAGAAATCACGGTAGTGCTTCAGCGAATACCCTTCGGGGTCAAGCCGCAACATCTCGGGCGTGAAGGTGAAAAAGTCTTGTGCGTTGAACGACAGCGGCAAGACCACAAGGATCGGTGTAATCAGGAAGACGAAGATCGCACCGCAGATCACCCGAAACAGGTAGTGGTAAAAAACTTGCTGCGCGGTCAGGTATGGCAGCAGCTTGCGCCGGTATCGCCCTTCGTACAGCCAGTAGGTAAACCAAATAAAGAACCAGCCGCCCAGCAGGCCAAGAACGCCTCCCATAAGACCTGACAACAGGAAGCCTGCGATGCCAAAGCCGAGGATATTGATCCAGCGGGCCAACTGCTCATTCTTTAGAATGTTGATGTAAATCCATGCCAGACCGGCAATCACGATGGCGCCGCCTACGATCCCCAGCAGGACCGAGCCGTTTCCGGCGCCGACAAAGATACCAGCGAATGCCCCGGCCAGTGCGACGCTGGGCAGAACCATGGACAGAGGTTTGCGGTATATCGGGGTAAGTGCGGCCATCTTGATTATCCCAACTTCACGTTATCAATGCCCACGATCTTGTCGTAGACCCAGTAGAGCAGCAGAACGACCGCCAGCAGTATCGTTCCCAGCGCCGCCGCCAGTCCCCAGTTCAGTGAAGACGAGATGTGATAGGCGATCCGGTTTGAGATAAAGACACCTTTGGTACCACCCACAATTTCAGGCGTGATGTAGTAGCCAATCGCCAGAATGAACACGAGGATGGAACCAGCGCCGATGCCCGGAATGGATTGCGGGAAATAAATGCGCCAGAAGGTCGTCCAGTTCGTCGCCCCCATGGATTTCGCAGCGCGTGTATAAGTTTCCGGAATGGTCTGCATCACTGAATACATGGGTAGGATCATGAATGGCAGCAGGATATGCGTCATCGCTGTGATCGTACCGATCTGGTTGTTGATGATCACCAGCCGTGCATCGTCGGCTACTAACCCCAGCCAGACCAGCGTTTCGTTGATTACGCCTTGCTGTTGCAGCATGACTTTCCAGGCTGATGTTCGGACCAGCAGCGACGTCCAGAACGGCAAGAGCACAAGGATCATCAACAGGTTCGACACCCGCATCGGCAGGGTGGCCAGCAGGTAGCTGACCGGATATGCCAGAAGAATACAGGCGCCGGTAATAACCAGTGACATGAACAGGGTCCGGCCAAACAACTTGATCAGGATCTGCTTGTCTTCAGGCTGAGATTGCGCGCCGTCAGGGGTTCTGCGCATATCCACTGCATTCAGAAAATACCCGTTGGTGATCTTCGGCGAATGGGTTTTGATCACGCGCCACGTTTGTGGATCGCCCCATCCGTCGTGAATATCAATTAGTTGCTCCTTGAACGGACCATCCGTTTCAGGATCCAGTTTCTTGATCTGACGACCTGACTTGCGGAACATCGAAGACATACCGGTTTCTTCGTAGTTCAAACGCGAACCAAGCCGTGTGTGCTCTTTGTTGTCAATCGCAACAATCATATCCCGGACAAATGCGTTATACACATCTTCGCCCGGCAATTCGCCAGACTGCTCGTCCCAATTTTGAAGCGCCTCGACAGTTAGAGGCAGTGTTTCCGAAACGATGCTGTTCTCGACCGATCGGAAAAGCATCGCCGCGATCGGCACAATAAAGGAAAACAGCACGAACAAAAGCAAAGGGGCGATCAGAAGAAGGGCGCGCAGCTTTTGCCGCCGCAGCGAGCGTGCCAGCGATAGTTTGAGCGGCGTTCCGTCCGCTGCCAGCATGGGTCCGGCGTTTTGGCTTGCGTCAGTCATTCGAGCCCCTCGGGTATGTCTTGGTTCAGGGGCGGCGCACCGCCCCCGACTGTGTCATGAAATCAATCGCTTACTGCGCCAGCCATGCCTGGAACTTGGCGTCGATATCGTCGCGGTAATCCGCCCAGAATTCGTAGTTATACAGGAACGTGTTCTTGGCGTTTTCCGGATCGGTCGGCATATGCGGTGCCATATCGATACCCAGATCGGCGTGCTGACCCACAAGTGGAGCTGACGAAGCGCGGGCCGGACCGTACGAGATGTACTTGGCCTGATCCGCCAGACGCTGAGTGTCGGTTGCGAACATGATATAGTCCAAAGCGCGCTGCTTGCGCTCATCGCTCAGTCCGGCAGGGATGATCCAACCGTCCAGATCGAACACCTGCGCGTCCCACAGCATTGCAACCGGCTGTTTCTGCTCTTCGATCACACTGAACAGACGACCGTTATAGGTCGAACCCATGACAACTTCGCCGTCAGCCAGCAACTGAGGCGTGTCCGCACCGGCGGACCACCAGACAACGCTGTCTTTGATGGTGTCCAGCTTGGCCAAAGCCTGATCCTGACCTTCCGAAGTCGCCAGAACGTCATAGACATCATCCTTCGCGACGCCGTCACACAGCAGCGCCCATTCCATATTATTAATGGGGCGCTTTTCCAGCGAACGCTTGCCCGGATATGCCTCCAGGTCGAACACTGCACAGATGTCGGTTGGTGGGGTGTCACCTACCAGATCGGTGCGGTAGCCGAATGTGGTCGAATAGACGATCTGCGGAATAAAGCAATCGCTGACTAACAGTTCCCCGAAATCTTCAGAAGCCGGCGTGCCATCCGGAGCCGGAGCCAATTGGCTGTCAAAATCGATTTCAAGCGCCAGACCTTCGTCGCAAAGCCGGATTGCGTCAGCGGCCACAACATCCACTACATCCCATGTGATGTTGCCCGCTTCATTCATCGCGCGCAGTTTGGCGACGGCCTCGTTCGAGCTGTCATCGTTCAGAATCGTGATGCCGGTCTTTTCCGAATAGGGCTCGTGATACGCCTTCAACTGCGACTTTGAATAGGCACCGCCCCAGGAAACGATAGTCATCTCCTCGGCTGAAACAGTGCCCGCAGCCGTCGCAATTGCAGCCGCAGTGAGCATGATCTTGGTTGGTTTCATGTGTTACTCCCAGTTCATCCCGTTTTATGTGGTGGTCAGCCGATGCACGGGTTTTCACCGGCCGGTCCCTCAGCTTAACCGCGCTTGTCCCGCGCGGTTTGGTCTATGCGTCGAGCGCACGACAATCCTGTGCCAGCCAGCCGATCTCGATCTCCTGACCCGGGGTCAGGCGTACGGCATCAGGCGCATTTCGAGTTTTGGCGATGAATTCGTTGTTTCCGGCAACGGACATGCGGAACCGAAATACGTCGCCCATGTAAATGAATTCTTCGACCCTTGCTTTCAAAGTATGCGCGTCGGCGTGCAGGCGGTCTTTGTTGAATTCCACACGTTCAGGGCGGATCGAAACTTTGGTCCGGTCGCCTGCGTTGTGGACGTTGATCGGAACCGCGTCGATTTCCGAGCCATCATCCAGGCGTACGACGCAAGTGTCGCCATCAATCGATTTAATAACACCTTCCAACGTGTTGTTTTCACCGATGAATTGCGCGACGAAACTGTTTTCCGGCTCTTCGTAAAGCTGATCAGGTGGCGCAAGCTGTTGAATGCGGCCATCGTCGAAGACGGCCACCCGATCTGACATGGTCAGCGCTTCGGTCTGGTCGTGGGTCACGTAGACAGTTGTGATCCCAAGCTCATGGGCCAGACGTGTGATTTCGAACTGCATATGTTCACGAAGCTGCTTGTCCAATGCCCCCAAAGGCTCGTCCATCAAGACCAGTTCGGGCTCGAATACCAGGGCACGGGCCAGAGCAATCCGCTGTTGTTGCCCGCCCGACAGCTGAGCAGGACGTCGGCCACCAAAGGCGCCCATCTGAACCATATCCAGCGCGCGCTTGACCTTTTCATCCCGCTCCGACTTGCCCAGCTTACGGACTTCAAGTGGAAACGACAGGTTCTCGGCCACCGTCATATGCGGGAACAAAGCGTAGTTCTGGAAAACCATGCCAATACCGCGCTTGTGCGGCGGGATATTGTTGATGGGCTTGCCGCCCAGGAGGATTTCACCGTGCGTGGCGGTTTCAAATCCGGCGAGCATCATTAGGCAAGTCGTCTTGCCCGAGCCTGACGGCCCAAGCATTGTCAGAAACTCACCTTTGGGCATTGCAAGGTTTAGGTCTTTTACGACGAGGTTCTCGCCGTCATAAGACTTCTGTACGCGTTGGAATTCGACAAACGCGGCGTCGTTCATTGTATCGGCCACAAGACCCCCTGTTACGTCAAATGATTATCCGTCTTCTGCGGATTTCATTGATCTGTAGCCGTTAGTTAAGACCAAGCGATGTTCACATTGCAACAGTGAATCCCGGTTTTGTTACACAATATCGGGATTTAACAGCTCACCCGGCTTCGTTCAGAACCCGCATATGCCACGCAAGACTTTGATTACTGGACAGAACCGGCTTGCCGATACGAGCGCGTATCTCGGGAATAGCCTGTTGCGTGCGAAGGTTTGTACAACTCAGAAAAACCGCATCAACCGACGGGTCCGAGCCCAGTTTCGTGGCAGCGTCGATGACGGATTGCACCGAAATCCGAACAACTTTGGCCTCTTCTGATTCCCCGAATGTCCCAAAAACATCCATCTCCACTCCGCCTTGTGCAAAGGCCCGGCGCAGGGGAAGGTTTACCTCTTCAATATAGGGCGACAGCAGCGCGAATTTCGAAACTCCCAGGTGTCGCGCACAGGCCGTAGCCGCACGCAAAGGGTTTGTAACTTCGGCGGTCTGGCATGTCTGTTTAACAAGTTCCGCTACACGGTCGGACCCGATAACCGAGCTTGCAGACGTGCACCCGTACCCGACAACGCGATAAGGTCGCGCGCTGGGCAGCAATCCGGCGGCGGCTGGCAGCGCCTTCTCCATTTCCGCAAGGCTTTCCGTCGTCACCTCAATCCCGCTGGGAATACGCGTCACGTAGATTGGATACTTGCGGTCCGAAAAATACGAGCTGAACTCAGGCTCCAACGTTTCATCGGTCTGCAACACGATCAGACCAAGTGGGGTGGCCTTGGGATCGTCCTCATCAAGGGCGTAATGTATTCGGGTCATATCTCGATCACCTCTGGCCCGATACGCGGGCTAAGAAAACATGGAGCGCCTTCGGTGATGACAATGTTTTCTTCATGGACAAGTATTTTTGTACCAACGGCGATGCCCGGCTCCAGTGTCAAAACCATGCCGGGTTCCAGCACGGTCTGGTCTGCCGGAATAATGGATGGCCATTCTGTCAGTGACATCCCCAACCCATGACCCAGCCGCCCTGCATCTGTGCCTTCAGCATCTTTGGTAAGCACCTTGTTCATAGCATGGAACAAATCTGAGGCTGTTGCACCGGGTCGGGCGATTTCGAACGCGGCATCTGAGGCTTCCACCAGTCGGGCGTGCGCTGATCTCACCTCAGGCCGGGCTGGGCCTACAGACCAATTGCGATCAAAATCACAGAAATAGCCATCCCAAACCAGACCTGTATCCAGCATAAGTACGTCGCCAGGTTCCAACGGCGCCGAAGTTGCAGGTGATATTACATCACTGTAGCCGCCCTGCTCTGCCCCGCCTGCTAGATACGGCACCCAATCGGCCCCTTCCTCAAGGCAGAGCATCTGGAAGCGGCGAAAAACCGTGTCCAGAGGCACCCCTGCGCGGGCAATCTCGGGCACGCGGGTGAAGGCGCGTCCCGCAATACCACAGGCTGTTTGGATCTTGGCAATTTCAGCCTGGGATTTGATCATGCGCAGCCGGCGCAGGATACCCTGATCTCCGGTGATGCGTCGCGTGCCGAGAGCGCCGCGCAAGCGTTCAATGTCCGCCATGGGCATACGCACATGAGTCTCATGGCCGTCCGGCATTCCGACATTGCCTGAAACGGGTGTCAGTTCGGCCAGGACATCGGCCAGAAGCGAGATACCGTCGTCCTGCAAATCGGGCGCGCTCCAGGTTCGGATGTCATCGATCCAGGTCTGCCCCATGAGCGCGGCCCCGATCGAAGGGATCACGGCCACCGGTTTGCCCGTGGCCGGTACGACCAGAAACCATGGCCGGGTTGGGCTTTCCCAAAATCGGGTTAGATAGCCGGTAAAGTAACGCACATCAGTTTCTGTGGTCAGCAGCAGCGCCGACAAATCCGCGGCTCGCATCAGCTCCTGCGCGCGTTTGGTGCGCGCCTCGAACTCTGTCTGATCGACCCCCCTCATTCCGCGATCTCCGACAGAAAGCACAACACGCGTGAGTGTTCGTCGATCCCCATGGCTTTCCGCGCTGTATCGTTCATCACCGCCGCAAGGCCTGCCCCGCCTGACGCCGTGGTGGCCAGCCCGACCTTTGCCATCGCGTCAAGCTTTGCCGCCACATCGTCATCTGAAAGGGTCAGGAACAGGTCTGTGTCGCGGGCCAATCCGTTTAACGCGATCAACGACGGTTCCTTGCAGTCCAGACGCCCCATGATGCTGTCCGGGCCATCCGCGAAAACACATTTTCCGGCAACTATGCTGGCGTGCAACGCGGGCGCCGCTTCGGGTTCAACCACAACGATCTTCGGTGCGTCGCCCCAGATGTGTCGTGCATAGGCAGCAACGGCACCGGCCAGCCCGCCCACGCCTGCTTGCAACAGAATATGCGTCGGAATCTCAGGGCACTGCCTGACAGCCTCTGCCGCCATTTGCAGATATCCTTCCATGAGCGTCCATGGCAGGTCATAATATCCATCCCACGAACTGTCCGACAGCAATATCCATCCGTTGTCTTCGGCAGCCGTTTTCGCTGCCTCCATGCTGGCGGCATAGTCAGCGCCACTTCGAACAACTTCGGCTTTTTGGCCTTTCAGACGTTCCGCGAAGGTTTCGGGCACAGTTTCAGCAATGTAAACAACAGCCTTCGCACCGAAGATTCTGGCACCAGCCGCAACACTCATGCCGTGGTTCCCGGCGCTGGCAGTCACATAGGTCGCGCCTGCCAGAGTTTGTTCACCCGGCTCACCTGTCTTCTCGGCCGCATGACGCGCAATTACATAGGCTGCCCCTAAAGCTTTGAACGAACCGAGGTTCATACGCGCCCGTTCATCTTTCACCCAAAGCCGGGCTACAGGGGCCAGTTTCCTGGCATCAACCAATGGCGTTTCTTTCGCGACAGGGCACCGAGAAAGCAAGTCTGCAACACGGGCAGCATCTGTAGAAGGATACGGCGCAGACGGTGCAAGCTTTTGGCCCCCCCGATGTGGATTGGTGATGATTTGCATACGCCCCTAGCCTAATTGTTCATCTGGTGACGTGACCCTATCGATGGAACACTGTCAATCAACCTCTGCCGTTAGCCAGAGACGTCGACGACCTTCGGGGTCTGTTCTGTTACCAAGGCCAACACCCAGTCGTGAAACAACCGGGCAGCCGGATTGGCGGCGTTTGACGAGAGGTAATAGCCTTCGTTGCTGTCAACCGAACATTCATGCGCGCGTATGACCAGACCGGCGGCAATCGCATGAGTCGTCAGTAATTCGCTGACCAACGCGACACCGCTGCTGTGAACGGCCAGTTGCAGTGCCATCCCAAATGTATCGACAAAAACACCAGGTTGGCGGCGCAAGTCCTGTTTTTCAAACCATGTACCCCACCCACTTGATGTCCCGACGGCCTCGATCAGAGGCAGGTCAAACACGCCGCCCGCGACCGTCGGGGATTTCACGGCAACCAGCCGGTCAGGCATCAGGCGGACAGCGCCCTGTCCCACCTGTTTCTTTGATCCGAACCGAACCTGAACATCAGCGTGGGATGCGTGGAAATCGTCGGGCCAGATCGCACTGAGAAGCCGGACGCGAACTTCAGGATGGCGTCTGGTAAAATCTGACAGATATGGGGCAATAACCCACTGGGCGATGCTAACAGACGTGGCGACAGTCAAAATGTCTCCGGACGCGCTGGCGTCCACGCGCCCGGCAGCCGCGGCAAGCGCTTCAAGCGCGCTGCCAACCTCGGGCAATAGTTTACGCCCCGCATCCGTCAGCGCCAAGCTTCTGGGGTGCCTCACAAAAAGAGCTGTCCCCAAACGCATCTCGAGCGATTTTACCTGCTGACTGACCGCCGATTGCGTCAAGCCAATCTCTTCGGCAGCCGCCGTAAAGCTAAGCGTTCGTGCAGCCGCCTCGAAGGATCGGAACCAGGTCAGTGGTGGAAGAGATTTACCCATTTGGTCAAACTGTCCATTAATCTTTTTAATGGCAAAGCACATAATTCAATCATTTGTCAAAAACCCTGTCCGTTTTTAACGTTTGCGAGCGCGACAGGAGAGCTTTGATGCAACCGGAAATACGTAAGATCGTTACCTACGATGAGGAGGTCCTTGTCGAGGGCTTCCGAGCCGCCAAAACCCCATGGCGCATGTTTGCCGTGGCCGCAGTGGTTCACAACCCCTGGGCAGGACGGTTTGTGGAAGACCTTAAACCCGAGATACAGGCCTATGGCCCTGTTCTGGGTGAGATGATGACGAAACGTATGATCAAACTGGCCGGGAGTGGTGAGGCAATCGAAGCCTATGGCAAAGCCGCCGTGGTCGGGCTGAATGGTGAGGTCGAGCACGCTTCGGGCCTTATTCACACGTTGCGCTTTGGCAATCACTACCGTGAGGCCGTCGGTGCGAAATCCTATCTGGCGTTCACCAACACACGTGGTCCGGCAAATGCGCCGATCATGGTGCCGTTGATGGATAAAAACAATGCCGGGCGGAGGTCGCACTACCTGACAATTCAGTTCTCAATTTCTGACGCACCGCGCGATGACGAAGTTGTGGTCGTATTAGGCGCAGCAACCTCGGGCAGACCGCACCACCGTATCGGTGACCGTTATCAGGATCTCAAGGATTTGGGCCATGACCTGGACAACCCGGCCGCGGTCTGAGATCGGCGGGCTGGCGGCTATCCAGACTGGTTCGGGTCAGAATATCCTTCTGTTGCATGGTGTTGGCTTGCGGGCTGAAGCTTGGGGCGCACAATTGGACGGGCTGGCTTCTGAAGGTTGCATGACCGCTCCGGACATGCCCGGTCACGGAAACAGCCCATTAACTGACCTCAGCATCGGGCTTTCGGCGTACACCGAAGCGGCTCGGGGTGTTCTGGACTGCATGAGTGGAGCGGTCGTTTTGTTTGGCCACTCGATGGGGGCCATGATCGCGCTTGATCTTGCCACCAAAGCGTCACACCGGGTTTGTGGGGTCGTCGCATTGAACGCGGTTTTTGAGAGAGCCGCGAATGCGGCACAGGCCGTGCGCGACCGTGCGGCGCAGCTGGATGGCAAGACGATCGCTGATCCCACCAGCACATTGCATCGATGGTTCGGAGATGTCGCCTCGGCTGAGCGCGATGCCTGCCGTAGATGGCTGACGGCCATGGACCCGGCTGCGTATAAAACGGCCTATTCCGTCTTCGCCCACAGCCAGTGCCCCCGACGCGATGCGTTGGAGAAACTAAGCTGCCCGGCGCTTTTTCTAACCGGCAGTCTTGAGCCCAATTCAACCCCGGAGATGTCACGCGCCATGGCGGACGCCGCGATGAACGGGCGCGCGCAAATCATTGAAGGCGCTGCACATATGATGCCGATGACGCATGCAGATCAGGTCAACGCTGCGATTTCCAGCTTTCTGAGTGAGCTGCGCCCATGACCGCGCTTGATCCTCGTGACCTTCGTCGTGCATTCGGTCGGTTCATGACCGGTGTGACGGTTGTGACGACGTGTGATGACGTAGGCAATACACTTGGCTTTACGGCCAATTCCTTCACTTCGGTTTCTCTCGACCCGCCGCTGCTTTTGGTCTGTCCGGGAAAAAACCTGTCTTCTTTCGACGTTTTTGCAACCTGCGCCCGTTTCGCGGTGAACATTCTGGCCGAGGGGCAGGAAAACGTATCCAATACGTTTGCCGGGTTCAAAGGTGATCGATTTGCCAAAGTCGATCACTACTTTGATAAGAATGACGTCCCTTTGATCAGGGGGGCAGTCGCAACGTTTTCCTGCCGCACTCATCAGGTTGTCGAAGCCGGCGACCATTGCGTTTTAATCGGTCAGGTCGAAACGTATTCTCAGAACGATGCCACCGGACTTGGCTATGCGAACGGGCAGTATTTCAGCCTCGGGCTGGAGCGTGGCGCGCTGGAACCATCCGGGCGAAATGTGGTCTGTGGCGCGATCATCGAGCAGGACGAGCACGTCTTTCTGGAGAAAACAGATGCCGGTTTCCGCCCGCCGCAAGTTACGCTGTCAGATCGGCAAGATCTGCGAAGCAGCCTTATGCAGAACCTGACGGCAAGGGGTATCAATGCACACCTTGGCGTCGCGTATTCCGTCTATGACGATGCCACCACGCACCATGTTTACATTCTTGCGTCTGCGCCCGCCCTGCCCCGGCATGGCCCGTTTCACGCAGTCGCAACCAAAGACCTGGCGACCCTGCCTTACGCGTCAGCACCCATCGCCACCATGATGGCTCGTTTTGCGCTGGAAAGCCGAACCCGCAATTTCTCGCTTTATCTGGGTGACGCCCAGCGGGGCGATGTGCACAGCCTGTCGGAAAGGACCTGAGGAATGGAGTTTTCCCTTTTTGCCCATATGGAACGGCTGGGCCCCGAAGAGTCGCATGAGAAGTTGTATGAAGAGTTCATCGAGCTGTGCAAGATGGCTGATCAGGCAGGGATGCGTGCGGTCTGGACCGGTGAACACCACGGGATGGATTTCACCATCGCACCCAACCCGCTGATGTCGCTGGTGGACATCGCGCATCATACCAAAAACGTGCGCCTTGGCACCGGCACTGTGATCGCACCGTTCTGGCATCCGATCAAACTGGCGGGAGAGGCAGCCGCGGCGGATATCATGACCGGTGGCCGGATCGAACTGGGCATAGCGCGCGGTGCCTACTCTTATGAATATGAGCGGCTTATGCCCGGTCTGGACGCATGGACCGCCGGTCAGCGAATGCGAGAGATCGCTCCTCTGCTGCCCAAATTGTGGGAAGGCGACTGCGCGCATGACGGAGCGTTCTTTCAGTTTCCCGCCACCAGTTCGGCGCCAAAGCCGGTGCAGCTCGGCGGGCCACCCATCTGGATTGCCGCGCGGGATCCGAACAGCCACGAGTTCGGCGTTCAGAACGGGTTCAACATTCAGGTCACCCCGCTCTGGCAAGGCATCGAAGAAATCGAGACACTGATGACCCGTTTTGAGACCGCCTGCGCCAATCACGGCGGAGCGCGCCCCAAGATCATGCTGCTTCACCACACCTATGTCGGGCGCGATGACGCTGAACTGGATCAGGCTGCGCGGGATTTGTCCCGGTTCTACAACTATTTCGGCGCGTGGTTCCAAAACAAGCGACCAGTCCGACAGGGATTGATTCAGGCTCTGACCGAAGAAGAAATGGCAGCCAACGCAATGATGGCACCCGAAAACCTTGTGCGCGATCTGACAATCGGCACGGCGGACGGGGTAACAGAGCGTCTGAAACGCTATGAAGACCTTGGATATGATGAATACTCGTTTTGGATCGACAGCGGCATGAGCTTCGAACGCAAACGCGCATCGCTTGCCCGTTTCATCGACGATGTAATGCCAAAGTTTCAGTAAGGGGCCGCAATGCACCATAAGCCACATTTCCAGCT
The DNA here is from genome assembly GCF_059612645.1 of Ruegeria sp. YKSF131. Lineage (NCBI taxonomy): Bacteria > Pseudomonadati > Pseudomonadota > Alphaproteobacteria > Rhodobacterales > Roseobacteraceae > Ruegeria > Ruegeria sp. YKSF131. Next base: position 60,065 of record NZ_JBXWQZ010000013.1, read on the forward strand.
TTTTATCGACGGCACTTGGACCGAAGGGGCACGTGGGCAAGTGATGACCTCTTTGAACCCCGCGACGGGCGAGGAATGGGCCAGTTTCGCCTGCGCCGCACCCGAAGACGTAGAGCGCGCCGTTTCTGCAGCGCGCCAGTCACTTGACGATCCGGCGTGGCGGGACATGACGCAAACCGCGCGTGGCAAACTGTTGTTCCGGCTTGCGGAACTGATCGAACAGAACGCAGGACGCCTTGGCGAGGTCGAGACGAAGGACAGCGGCAAGCTGCTGGCGGAAACCGCGACCCAAACGGCTTATGTCGGCGATTATTATCGCTACTATGCGGGGCTGGCGGACAAAATCGAAGGCGCGGTCCTGCCGATCGACAAACCGGACATGCATGTCTTTACGCGGCGCGAGCCCATTGGCGTGGTGGTCGCAATTGTCCCCTGGAACGCGCAGATGTTTCTGACGGCTACCAAGCTTGGGCCAGCTCTGGCCGCGGGGTGCTCGGTTGTGCTGAAGGCATCAGAGATTGCGCCCGCCCCAATGCTGGAGTTCGCCCGCTTGATCGACAAAGCGGGATTCCCACCCGGCGTCGTTTCCGTCATTACCGGGGACGCAGAAAACTGTGCGATCCCTCTAACCCGGCATCCTGACGTGGACCGGATCGCGTTCACTGGCGGCCCGGAAACGGCGCGCCATGTGGTGCGCAACTCGGCTGAGAACTTTGCCGTAACCACATTGGAGTTGGGTGGAAAATCCCCGATCATAGTATTCGATGATGCCAATCTGGATGGCGCCGCCAACGGCCTGGTCGCGGGCAACTTCGGCGCTTCAGGTCAAAGCTGCGTCGCAGGATCACGCGGGCTGATCCATCGCCCAATTATGGAATCCCTTATTGCCAAAATCGAAGAAAAGATGTCGGGCATTGTCATCGGCGATCCATTGGAACCTGAAACTCATATTGGCCCGCTGTGCACAAACGCCCAGATTGTCAGAATTCAGGCGACGCTGGCCAAGGCCAAGGAACAGGGCGCCCGTATTCGTTTCGGTGGCGCGCCACTGGATCAGTCAGGTTATTTCATGGCCCCAACGCTGGTGGAATGCACCAATGCCGAGACGGAGACCCTGAAGGTGGAAATGTTCGGCCCCGTCATGTCCTTGCTGCCCTTCGACACTGAAGAAGAGGCAATCGCCCTGGCCAATGACACGCCGTTCGGGCTTGGCTCGGGCATCTTCACCGAAAATGTCGCCCGTGCTCACCGTGTTTCATCACGCCTGAAATCGGGCATCTGCTGGATCAACACCTACCGCGCCGTCTCACCCATCGCGCCCTTTGGCGGTTTCAATCAATCCGGTTATGGCAGGGAAGCGGGATTGGAGGCCATTCACGATTACACGCGAACCAAGACCGTTTGGCTGAATACATCGGACAAACCGATGTCGAACCCATTTGTTATGCGCTGAGGTGATCTGCAAGACGATCAACGATCACAACTGCACAGCAGCGCTGCCTTCCAGCCTTATCACTTGCCCCACTTTCAGCAGGATCAAGAGTGGGTTCGATTTGCTTGGGAAAACGCGATGATCGCATCAACCAACAGGTCAATCGTATCAACAGCTCTTACGTCCGCGGCGACACTGTCGGCGATTAACGACAGCTCTGAACACGCGATAAGTTGCATATCTGCCCCGGCACCAATCAGTTCCGCAGATACGGTATTCAGAGCTTCGCGTGCCTCATTGTAAGGATCACCGGCCTTGATCCTGCGGATGGCCGCAAGCATCTTGCCCTCATCTGCTGGCCAGACAACTGACATTCCCCGCGCTTGAAACGCCGTGTCGAAAAGACCTACGCGCCGCAGCGCGGGCGACGCCAGCATCCCGATACACCCACCCGGTCCGATTGTCCGGTCGGCACGATCCACTGCAAGTTCCACCATGTTCAACAAGGGAATAGTCGCGGCATCCGTAATCGCAGCAGCATAGTAATGTGCAGTGTTGCACGGCATGGCCAATGCCACAGCCCCGGCAGCTTTAAGACGACGTGCCATCGCGGCAAGCACAGGCCCCGGATCCGCGCCCGTTCCGTCAATCAAGTGAGAAATGCGAGACGGCACCTGCGGGTTCATATCGATCAACAACGGGATATGGTCGCGATCGTCGTCTGCTGGCACAGTCTCCACCAACTTGCGCTGGAGGAGGATAGTCGCCTCAGGGCCCATGCCACCAAGAATACCGATCGGGGCCCGCGTCATTGGTCAGATATTGACCCAGCGGTTCTGATGATCAAACACAAAGTCATACCCCCCCAGCGCCGCTGCACCGCCGGTATGCAGGAATACGACTCGCTGGTCCTGGAACTCGCCTTTGCGTGCAAGATCAATAAGACCTGCCGCACCTTTTGCCGAATAGCAGGGATCCAAAAGTATCCCCTCCAGCTCGGCGAACATCCGGATTGCCTCGATACCACTTTCGGTAGGCAAGCCGTAACCCTGTCCGACGTAATCTGTATTGGCCATCACGTCTTCGCGGTTCACGACGCCTGCACATCCCAGCTTCTCGGCTGTTTTACAGGCAAGATCGTAAACCATCTGTTCTTGTTTAAGTTGGGGCGCCCGGGTCCCGATCCCCAAAACCGGCACCTTCGCGTTCATGGCGCACATACCGGTCACCAACCCCGCCTGCGTTCCCGAAGAGCCGGTCGCGTGCACCAGCCGGTCAATTCTTAAACCGCGGTCGTTGGCTTGGCCCAAAAGCTCAAAAGCTGCGTTCACATAGCCAAGGACACCTGTCGGATTTGATCCACCACCGGGGATGAGGTAGACGTTGCGCCCCTCTGCCCTTTTCTTTTCTGCTGCTTTTTCCATCTCGGCCGGCATGTCATGCCCGCCGGGAAATTTCTCGGTGGTTGCACCGTGGAGGTGATCCAGCAGGACATTGCCGTTGGTGTTGTAGTTTCCGTCCTGATAACCGGTGCGATCTTCCAGCAGAATATGGCAATCAAATCCCAGCTTGGCTGCAAAAGCGGCTGTCTGTCGGCCGTGGTTGGTTTGAGTTGCCCCTTGCGTCATGACCATATCCGCGCCCTGCGCCTCAGCTTCGGCCATCAGGAATTCCAGTTTGCGGGTCTTGTTGCCACCGGTCGACATACCAGTGCAGTCATCGCGTTTGATCCAGATTTCCACCCCCAGTTCTTTGGACAGCCTCTTCATCGGTTCCAACGGCGTCGGCAGATGGGCAAGATGCACACGGGGAAAGCGGGCGAGATGCATGTGGAGGCTCCTAACATTGAATTTCGGCAATTTACCATCCCTCAAGCCGTGCATCTAATTCAAAATTCAACTCATAACTTGCAAAAGTTGCATGTTAGACGTCCTTAGTTTATTTAAACCCCATGCGCTTGGAATGGATCGATGACATATTGGCTGTTTTGGATAGCGGTTCCTTGACACGAGCCGCTGAGAAGCGGCTTCTCACTCAATCTGCCTTCACCCGGCGGATACGGCTTATCGAAAACAGCATCGGAGCCACCCTGTTTGACCGCCGCCGCAAGCCAGTATCTCTTATGCCTGGCATTCAGTCATTAGAGCCCGAACTGCGAGAGCTTAGTACGCGGCTGCACAAACTGCGACATGTGCTGAAGACAGCGAATGACCAAACCGGGAAATCACTGTCGTTTGTGTGCCAACATGCTTTGACGACAACGATATCGCCAAGGATCGTGCAAACGCTGACCGAGAATGACGATATCCCAATTCACGTGCGATCAGGGAACCAGGACGAATGTCTGTTGAACCTGATCTCAAAACAGGTTGATTTCGCGATCATGTATTCGATCCCGGGCGACGAAATAAGCAGTGTTGGTGACGCATTCGAAGCCAAGACACTTGGCGCGGACATTTTGATTCCCGTTTGCGCACCCTCTGTTCGCAACAAAATCACCAGCGCGGCACTTCCGGTCATAGGCTATCCGTCCGATGTGTTTCTGGGGCAAGTTTTCGCTCGGAAAATCGCGCCGCGATTACCAGAGGAAACCACACTTGTGACCAGAGCTGAAACGGCCCTGACATTTGCGATGCAACAATATGCCATCAATGGAATTGGCGTTGCCTGGTTACCTCATTCTCTGGTTGCTGCGTCCCTGGCAACAGGTCAGCTTCAACGCGCTGACAGCACACTTCCTTCACAGGAACTGACAATCAGGATGTTTCGTTTTGCAGTTGCTCAGTCCCAGTATTGCGAGCAAATCTGGCAAAGCTTTGATGCGCTTCCATTCGATTTCGCTACGTTGCATTATTGATCTGACGTCGAAGTAAACCACTTCCGGAATGCAAATGAGTGCGGCCCAAGGCAGCCCACCTATTCAAGGTGAACCCGAGTATTAAGCCCGCATCGGAACTTCTCACGGGATTCTGGCCCTAATTCGGCTCTGGTTACTCTGCCGCTGATGTTACCCTCTCCGGTGCGGTCAGCCGCTGCCATGCGTCGTACTGGGCGAGAAAGATCTGCCCGTTGAGGTCGTCGAGGAAATGCGACTGTTTCAGGCGGTCCATGACGGGGCCTTTGACTTCGGACAAGTGCAGACCAACGCCCATGTCACGCAGGCGGTGGTTAATGGCCTCAAGGCTTTCGAGGGCTGAAAAGTCGACCTCGTTCACCGCCGAGAACATCAAAACCACGTTGCGGATTTCGCAGCCCTCGGTCACTCGCGCCTGGATCAGGTCTTCGAGGAAACGGGCGTTCACGAAATACAGGCTTTCATCCACCCGCAGCGTCACCAGTGACGGCTCGGTGTCGACTTTGTGGCGATTGATATTGCGGAAGTGCTGCGTGCCCGGCACAAGCCCGACCTCGGCCACATGCGGGCGCGAGGTTTTGTAGAGATGCAGAAGGATCGAAATCGCCACGCCGCTGGCCACACCGGTTTCGACCCCGGCCAGCAAAGTCAGAACGATGGTGGCGGCTACGGCGATAAAATCGGCGCGCGAATATCCCCAGGTCTTTTTCAGGATCGACATGTCCACAAGGCTCAACACCGCAACAATGATCGTCGCGGCCAGGGTGGCCTTGGGCAAAAAGTACACCAGCGGTGTCAGGAACAGCGCGGCAATCGCCAGACCACCAGCGGTATATATGCCTGCCGCCGGGGTTTCCGCCCCCGCATCGAAGTTCACGACCGAGCGTGAGAACCCGCCGGTGACCGGAAAGCCGCCGGTAAATGCCGCGGCCAGGTTGGCTGCGCCCAGACCGATCAACTCCTGATCGGGGTCCACGCGCTGGCGTTTCTTGGCAGCCAGCGTCTGCGCAACCGAGATGCTTTCGACAAAACCGATGATCGAGATCAGGATCGCTGGTACCAGCAATGCACCGATGAGGTCCGAGGACAGCCCCGGAAAAGTCAGCGGCGGAAGGTTCTGAGGCACGTCGCCGACGATCTTGACGCCCTGCGCATCCAGCCCGAACCCCCAGACGACAACTGTGGTCACCACCACGGCAGCAACTGGTCCGGCCTTGATCAGCACGTCAGCCAGCAGGGGTGTCACCCCCATGCGCCGCAACGCGGGTTTGAGGTTCTTGCGCACCCAAAACAGGAACGCAGTGGCCAGCACGCCGATGATTACCGTCAGCCAATTGGTCTGCCCAAGGTTTTCGAAGATTGAGCCCAGCATCCCTGGCAGGGTATGCCCATGGGCGCTGACACCCAGAATGTGCTTTAATTGGCTGGTCGCTATCAGGACACCCGACGCGGTAATGAAGCCTGCGATGACAGGATGGCTGAGGAAATTGGCCAGAAAGCCCAGTCGAAAAACGCCCAGCAGCACCAGAAACCCACCCGACAGGAAAGCCAGTGTCAGTGCCGCCACCATGTATCCGGCCGTGCCCTGCTCGGCCACCTGCCCCACGGCGCTGGCTGTCAGCAGCGACACAACCGCCACCGGCCCCACCGCCAACGCCCGGCTGGTGCCAAAAACTGCATAAAGGATGATCGGTAGAATCGAAGCATAGATCCCGGCCTCAGGCGGCAGCCCTGCCAGCAAGGCATAGGCCAAGGACTGTGGGATCAGCATGATCGTGACGATCACAGCCGCGATCAGATCATTCGACAGCGACGCCCGGCTATACTGGCGACCCCAGTCAAGAATAGGAAGGAAACGTAAAAGGCTCTGCATGGGTTCACGTCCTGAGAAAGCGGCGGCCAGAGCGCGGAAGGCTCTGACCGCCATACCGTGGCCCGTCGCACATTTGGTGAAGGCGGAACAGACCAGAACTTAAACCGGTTCTTCCGGTGTCAGTTTCGAGAGGTGTCAATCGGTCGCCACCTTCAGTGGTTCGGGCTTGGCCAACCACTCTTTGCCCTTCAGCATCGCGGTCCAGTAGATCGGCGGCAGTAGCTTCTCTTTCAGTAGCCACGCCAACCGGCTGGGTTTGGTTCCGTCGATCAGGATTTTCGGGAAGCTGGGTGTCATCACCCCACCATAAGCGAACTCGGCCAGAACGATCTTGCCACGCTCGACCGTCAACGGGCACGAGCCGTAGCCGTCATAGGCGGCAACCGGGCCGCGGCCCTGAATATCTGCCACGATATTATCGGACACGGTCGGTGCCTGTTTACGCGCCGCCGCTGCGGTTTTGGCGTTGGGCGCGTTCATCACGTCGCCCAGCGACCAGATATTGTCGAAACTCTTGTGGCGCAGTGTCGCCTGATCAACATCGACCCAGCCCGCAGCATCCGCCAGTGGTGACACGCGAATAAAGTCCGGCGCGACCTGTGGCGGGCAGACATGCATCATGTCAAACTCGACTGTGACCAACTCGGGCTCGGCGTCCGGCATTTCAACCTTAAAGGTCGCTTTTTTCGCCGCCCCATCTACCGACACCAGATTGTGAAAGAAATTCAGCGAGGCGTCGTATTTTCTGACGTATTCCATCAGCGCCGGGACATAGTCCTTGACCCCAAACAGCACACCGCCTGCGTTCATGAACTGGATGTCGATATCCTTCAGAACGCCGCGCCGGAACCACGCATCGCCCGACAGATATAGGGCTTTTTGTGGCGCACCCGCGCATTTGATCGGCATCGGCGGCTGCGTGAACAGCGCCCGGCCCTCCTTAAGCCCTTCGACAAGCTGCCAGGTGTAGGGCGCCAGGTCATAGCGGTAGTTCGAGGTCACCCCGTTGCGGCCCAAGGTTTCTTCCAGCCCTTCGACCGCGCTCCAGTCCAGCTTGAGCCCCGGAGACACGACAAGACGGTCGTATTTCACCACCCGACAGCCATCCAGAATAACGGCATTGTTCAGCGGCTCGAAGGCAGCAACTGCCGCCTTGATCCACTTCACCCCGCGCGGGATCAGGGATCCCATCGTCTTGGCGGTCTGTTCTGCTGAGAAGACACCCCCGCCCACCAAAGTCCAGCCGGGCTGATAATAATGCACGTCAGACGGATCAATGATGGCGATCGACAGGTCGGATTTGCGCGCGTGCAGGCTGGCCGCAGTGGCAATACCGCCTGCCCCACCGCCCACGATAACCACGTCGAAGGATGCGTCGCCCGTGTCGGTCGGCGTTTTCCCACCATTGGCAATGCGGCGGGCGACGCCGCTCATGTCATAACCGGCGACCTTGGTGGCTGACAGGATCTCGGATACCGGACGCTTGTGCGCCGCCTCGTTCAACGACCACAAAGTGGCCGAGCGCGTGCCGGTCCGGCAATAGGCCAGAACCGGACCCGGCAACTCGGTCAGCGCGCTGCCAAAGGCCTCGGCGTCCTCGTCCCTGACGATCCCGGTTTGCACTGGAACATAGCGCACCTCGAGACCCAGTTTTTCCGAAGCTACCTCGATCTCCTCGAAAGTCGGCTGATCGGCACCTTCGCCATCGGGACGGTTGCAAATGATGGCACGAAAGCCCGCGCCTTTTATCGCCTCGATGTCATTTGGCGTAATCTGCGGCGACACCGAAACTGCGCCTGATATCTTTCTGATGTCCATGGGTGCCTCTTGCGTTCAGAGCTTGTTGACTGGGACTTTGAGCATCTGGTTCCCGTCCTGGTCCGTTGGAATGCCGCCCGCCCGGATGTTGACCTGAATCGAGGGGACGATCAGTGTCGGCATTGCCAGTGTCGCGTCGCGCTCGGACCGCATTTTGATGAACTCGTCCCTTGTCTTGCCGCCGCCCACGTGAATGTTGTGGGCCTTCTCCTCGGCCACCGTGGTTTCCCACTGGATGTCACGCCCGTTGGGACCATAATCGTGACACATGAATAGCCGGGTTTCGTCCGGCAGGCTGAGCACCTTGTGAATCGAGTCATATAACGTCCCCGCGTCGCCCCCGGGGAAATCGGCCCGCGCCGAGCCACCGTCAGGCATGAACAACGTGTCGCCCACAAAGGCTGCATCCCCGACAACATACACCATGCAGGCGGGTGTGTGGCCCGGCGTATGCATGGTAAAGGCGGTCATGTTGCCGATCTTGTAGGTCATGCCATCGACGAACAGGGCGTCAAACTGGCTGCCGTCCCGCTGAAACTCGGTGCCTTCATTGAAGATCTTGCCAAACACGTCTTGCACGATCTTGATGTTTTCACCGATGCCGATCTTGCCGCCCAGCTTTTTCTGGATGTAAGGCGCGGCTGACAGGTGGTCGGCATGGGCGTGGGTCTCAATGATCCATTCCAGCTTGAGGCCCCTCTTCTCAACCTCGGCAATCAGCATGTCGGCATGGCCAAACGTAATGCGGCCAGCGGCATAATCGATATCCATGACACTGTCGATAATCGCACAGGCATTCGAGGTCGGGTCCGCAACAATATAACTGATCGTCGCCGTCGCCTCGTCGTAAAAACCCTGAACATCGGGCTTCACGCTCAGATCAACTGGGTAGCTTCCAATCGGCGTCGCTATCGCGTCGGCCATTTTCTGGTTGTGTATCTCGATTGACTTCTGATCATTCATGATCTTGCCTCCTAACTGGCGCGGATCCGTTACCCGTTTCCGCCGCGTGTCATCATCATTTCGTGGACGGCGTCCATGCCGCGATCCGCCATCGCGCTCACTTCGGCCGCATGGATATGCATGGCTTTGGCTATTTCCGGATCGTCAGATGTTTGCACCACTACGATCCCTTCAGAGGTCACTTCGATATCCGAGGTGATCTTGTCGCCATGTTGAAAAAATATGTCGAGGGTCGGGCTCTGAATGATGATCATCGGATCATCCTTGCGACTCACCCGATCGATCATCCCGGCAACATGGGAGACCAGAGCATCCATGACATCCGGGTCGGAAGATCTTGTGACAGTGCGAATACCGTTGGGAAGGTTTTCAACCTCGCGTGTGATCGTATCGAAATTGCGGAACATCACAGCCAGCTCGGCGCTTTCCTCGGGCGTCGCGTTCTCGCTCCTCAGCCCCGGCATGTTGACCTCGTCGTGGCCTTGCCCATCTGCACCGTGACGATGCTCTGCCCGTTCACCGGTCATTCCCTGGCGATGCCCGTGCCCGGACATCAGAAAGATGTAACTGCCAGCCGCGCCGACCAAAGCAGCAACAAGCAACGCAATGGCGATGCCGCCGAACGTCCGGGCGGGATTGCGGTCATTCATCTTTGTCTCCTCCGTTTCTGCCAACCCTCATCCGGCCTTCGCGTGAGACCTGCAATCACCATGGCGGCATGAAAAGTTGAGGAGTAAATATAACTTTGAAACCCCGACTTCAGTGACAAAGTCACGAAACCGGAAAATTTCCCGAAATGGTCAGGTGCTTTGAGCCAACTGTTCCAAAGCCGCCTTGTTGGTTATCGTAATGCGCCCCCGCGATTGGGTAATCATCTCGCGTTTTTGAAAGTCCTGCAAAATCCGCGATACGACTTCACGCGCGGTGCCCAGTTCGCTGGCGAGTTGCTGATGCGTCGCCTGAATGTCTTCCCGACCCCCGGACAGAACCAGAAGGCGTTCAGCAAGGCGAATATCCAAGTGCCCGAATGCCACGTCATCGACTACCCGCAACAGATCAATCAGCCGGCGCGAGTAGGCCTCGAACACAAACTCACGAAATGCGTCTTCTTCCGAGACCAGACGGTCAAAGGCATGTTTCGGCAAGATCACCGCCGTTACGTCGGTTTCGGCAATACCTTCAGCGTTATATGCTTCTTCTGCCAGCATGCAGGCCGTCGTCAGCACACAGCTTTCCCCCGCCTCGACCCGATAGAGCACGATCTCGCGGCCCGAATCCGAACTTTGAGAAACGCGGATCCGTCCGTCATACAAGAACAACAGGCTGTCGGGGACGTTGTCAGGGCCGAATACCTGAGCGCCTTTTGGGCACCGCACAATACGGGCCGCCGTACGTAACCTTTCACGCACAGCCTTCGGAAGGCGGCTTGTCCCGTGAAATCGCTCAGTCCAGTCCAAAATTGTCATCTTGCGTTGCGCATGGGTGCCACAATGCCCTCCTCAATCGGCGCGATACGGTTCAACGGTGCTGTCAGACGAATTCGAACCAGTCTCAGTTTGCCGCGGAAACCGCGAACCTATCCGGAACAAAGTTGACGCCACTCGGCGAGAGCGGCGGTGCGGGTCAGCTTGAAGGTGTCTCGACTGGCTAGCGATCTTTCCTGGTTGAAGTGATTGTAGACAGAGGAATGGACGGAGGCGAATTTCTGCAAACTTCGCATTCGCCTGAAACGCTGCATCGCGCGTTCGCGTCGTCGAAACGGCAGGTGCGAATTCTCGACGCGGTTGTTGAGCCACCTTCCCGTCTGTTGTTTTTCGAGCGCGCCCATTTCTCTGAGCGCAGCCATGTAGGAAGCGAAGCGATCTGTGACGATCTCTTCGGCGCAACCATGTCGCTTCATCAATTTCTTGAGGAATTTCAGCGCTGCAGCTTTGTTTCGGCGTTTGGTAACAACGGCTTCCAGCACCTCGCCTTCATGATCCACAGCCCGCCAAAGATAATGCCGCATGCCATTCACCTTCACGAAAACCTCGTCAACGTGCCACTTCGATTTTGAAAAGGCTCTGAGTTGCTGAACACGCTTTCTTCGGATCTCTGATGCAAACATAGGGCCAAACCTGTTCCACCAATATCGGACAGTTTCGTGGCTCACGTCGATGCCTCGCTCGTGTAACAGATCTTCGACATTTCGAAGCGAGAGCGGGAAACGGATATACAGCGTCACCGCAAGGCGGATTATCTCGGGGCTGGTTTTGAAGTATTTGAATGAGGCAGGTCTGGTCATGGGAAAAAGCTACGCAACCGCCCTGCCCGCCTCAAGCCAAGTTCTTCTGACAAAACCCGCAAAACGCCCCAATACAAAGTCTCGGCAAAGCTCCGAAAGAAGGTTGAGATGCTGTTTGCCCACCTCAAACGCATTCTCGGGCTGGGACGACTCCGATTACGTGGCCCTTGTGGTGCAACCGACGAATTCCTCCTCGCCGCCACCGCCCAGAACCTCCGAAAACTGGCCAAGATCTTTCCCACACCGCAGCAAACGAGCAAAGCCTGACAAGAAAGGCACTCGCGCTCAGTTCGGTACGCCTCTCTCTGCGCCAGCAACACGTTGTTTTTCAACAATATCGGCTCAGTTCGGACGTTCGCCCGAATGTCGCGAGCGACCGCAATGCGGACGAAACGGACATTTGGTGCCACATCTGCTATCATTCACATCCAAGACTTTGAGAAATGAGCTTTTATGCCCAGACTATTACTTCATCATGTCTCCTATCCCGTCAGGGATGTTGAAGTGTCAGCGTCCTTTTATGAAAGTCTTTTCAACCTGGAACGCCTTGATCGCCCGCCATTTTCGATACCCGGAGTCTGGTTGGCATGTGACGATCGCCAAATTCACCTGGTGCTGAACGAAGCCGGAACCTTTCGCACCAAGTCGTCACCTGACATTGCTGACGTTCACTTTGCATTCTGGACGGATAACTTTGAAGACATGGTCGAACGCTTGGAAGCGGCTGGATTTAGGGAGGACTTGCCAGAGGGTGACCGAAAAAGACTGATCATTCTGCGGGAAGGCCTCGCCGGGTTCCCGCAACTCTATCTGCTTGATCCCGATCTCAACACGATCGAGGTGAACGCAGCTCCAATGCCAGGTTACCCTTGAAGCTGAAAGGATGGTCCTAGGTCTTCGTGACGGTGTCTGTCCCGAGAAGCCACTGATCGAGCGGCACATCTTCGAAGATTATGTTGATGGCAGCAGGCTCCGCGCCGCAATGGCGCATCAAGGCCTCTGTTATCTCCTTCGCGACCGCACGTTTCTGTTCCTGGCTCCGCCCTTCGCCCAGGGCAACGCGCACTATCGGGCATGACAAATTCTCTTCTCCGATGGTCATCCGGCACAACAGGCCGGGCTGGGTTTTGCCGAGTTCCCAGTCCAGGATACCTCAGCATCTGACCTTTTGTCAGGCTTAGAAACTCTGTTCCTTCGCCACGCGGTCACAAGCTCATGGGACGTCGGATGGCGGACGTTCGAGACGAAACGGTCGTTCGCTGCTCGGTGGCACCCAGACATCGGTTGACTGACGCGCTGCGGAGGCGACGATTCAGGACTGGCATATCGCTGTGTAGGGGCATGCTCAGTCCGAAACCTCGAAATGGTACGCTGCACATGGCTGGTGCAAGACCTTTCTGCCGTCAGAGCTCTCAACGACACGGTCGTAGATCGTTTGCATCTCCGCGGCGACTTTCTCGTAGGCGGCTGAACGATCCGGATCGGGCCGAACGATCTTGTCCACGAAGAAATCGAACGTCGGATATTCCCGCGTCAGGACGTAGTCGTGCTTGTCCAACAGGCGGTATCTTAGATCCGTTTCGAGCCGGTTCAGCACGTCGTGGGACTTGGCGCGAACGTCCGTCTCGTCTTCCACCATCCGAACCACATCAAACATCGTGCCGTAGGGATAAGGCTCGACGACATGCAGTCGCCCCCCGGGTTCAAGTACCCGGCAAACCTCGTCAAAGGCTTGCGCGTGGAGATCGGCGGGCACATGGTGGAGCGAGAAAAACAGGCACGCCAATTGCTGCGAATTTGAGCCCAGGGGCAGTTCCTCTGCCGCGCCGAGCATCACGTTGATGTCTGGCGCCAGGTTCGATCGGGCATTTGAGACTTTCTCCGGATCGATTTCGATGGCTGTGACCTGTGCCCCCTCCGAGTGAAGCTGTTTCGAATAGACCCCATCACCCGCACCGATATCGACTACGGTCCGGTCCGCGAGCGGGCAAATGGACCTCAAATGAGTAATGTGCGCCATGTCACTGCCAGCAATCAATCGAGACGAACCGGGAAGAGGTTAGCACGAAGTGTCGGCGATGTCCGAGCGCTCTTGGCAGCCATTCGCTGCAGGGCCGCGTGGAAACCGCGTGCGAACGCTGCTTTGTGCCCGAAGTCGTCACTGGTTGAGCTTCGTCACTCAGGCGCTCCACGGGCAAACCCGCACGTCCCGCAGGAGCTGACGTCAACGCAGGTCATCGGGCACAGGATTATCTGGCCCTGCCTGATCCCACGCATGAGCCGCGATCGACCACCGGCCGTCTGACTTCACGAGAAGATAGCCGCTGATGTCAACGTTCTGTTCAGTGCCGTTTTCAGTCAGCTCTGACATGGCCAGCACCACGGCAATGTTCCCAAAGCGCATGATCTTCATGCCACGCGTATGTTCCTCGAAGCTGTGCAGGTTCTTTCGCGCGACATTCTCCATTCTGTCGATGAAAGCTTCGAGCGGTCGAACCTGCACGGGTCGGGCCGCACCGCATAGGATCGTCTCGGACAAGAAGTCTTCCCGAAACCTGTCCCAATCGGGCACGCTATCCTCGCCCCACCTCATCGGCTCGAAGTGATCGCCGATCAGCGTCCGAATTTCTGCTTCATCGTCCATCGCGTGCCCTCCCAAGTCTTGCATGCAGCCCCCATACCCCGAGGGCTGTGATCTTTACCCATCATCCTTCGGGTACCTCTCTCGCCAGGCAGAATACCATAATCTGGTTGGTCTCCCAATTTGCGGCAGGGCATTCAACGGACGATTGAACGACCGCCATGGGCTCTTCTGAGACATCTGAGCGGTTTGGTCAGATGTCCGCAAAGCCGCACTTAGAAGCCATTCGAGACGACGGGACCGCGTGGCGAAGTCCGCTTAAGGACCTGGACGACCGCTCCTGCAGGAACCGGCCATTCGCTGCTGCAGCTTCCGATGTCTCATAAGCGGGACAAGGACGAAGCCGCTCGCGCGGCATTGGAGCCTGTGGCAGGCGTTTTGCATTGATCTGACCCCTGTGCATTTGGGAATGGGCGCGGCTGTCTGACGATTGGGACCTCTCAATCGAAAGACAGGAGGTTCCCATGGCGGAGGAGAGAACAACGCCGCTGCGCGAGCGGATGATCGAGGACATGCGGATCAAGGGGCTGGGTGACAAGTCTCAGAAGTCGCACATCCGGGCGATCAAGGACTTCGCAGCGTTTCTGGGACGGTCGCCGGACACCGCGACGCCGGACGATCTGCGCGCCTACCAGCTTCACATGACCGACTGCGGTGTCACGCCGCCGACCTACAACGCCCGCATCATTGCGCTGAGGTTCTTCTTCGAGACGACCTGCGGGCGGGGCGAGATGAAGCGGCACATGCAGTTCCGCACCCAGCCGCGCAAGCTCCCCGTGGTGTTCAGCGCCGAGGAAGTAGCGGCACTGCTGCGGGTCGCGCCAGGACCGGGGCTGAAGTACCGGGCGGCGCTGAGCATCTCCTATGGTGCCGGGCTCAGGGCCTCGGAAGTCTGCAATCTCAAGGTCAGCGATATCGACAGCGACCGGATGCTGATTCATGTCGAACAGGGCAAGGGGCGGAAGGACCGGAAGGTCATGCTGTCGCCGGGATTGCTGAACCTGCTGCGCGAGTATTGGCGCGAGGCGCGGCCTGAGGGCTGGTTGTTTCCGGGCAAGCCCAAGATCAACCCCCTCTCGTCGCGCCAACTCCACCGCGCCTTCAGCTCGGCAAAGCACATCGCGGGGATCAAGAAGCCGGGCAGCACGCTGCACACGCTGCGGCATAGCTTCGCGACGCACCTTCTGGAGGCCGGTACGGATGTGCGGGTGATCCAGGTCCTGCTCGGGCATGCCAAACTCGAAACAACGGAGCGCTACACACATGTCGCCACGAAGCTGATCCGTGACACGGCGAGCCCCTACGAGACGCTGGCCAAGCTGCAGGATCGAAGCCGGGAGTAGCGGACCAGGGTGGTGCCCCGCCCGCGGCTTGAGATCGCTGACATCTTTCGCGCCCATGGTCCCGCATGGCGGCGGGCCAATGCCGGGCATGTCAGCCTCACCCAACTCAGGGTGATGTCGGCGATTGAAGCCTGCCGGACCGAGGCGCTCGGCGGGCATGTGGCAGCCTGCGCCAAATGCGGTCACCGGCATGTCGCGTACAATTCCTGCAAGAACCGGCACTGCCCGAAGTGCCAAGGGCCGGCCGCGCGCGACTGGATGGCAGCACGGGCCGATGACCTGCTGCCGGTGGAGTATTTCCATGTGGTCTTCACCCTGCCGGCGGAGATCGCACGGATCGCCTACTGGAACAAGACGGCGGTCTACGGCCTGCTGTTCCGAGCGTCAGCCGAGACCGTGACGACCATCGCCGCCGATCCCCGGCACCTTGGCGCCCGCGTGGGCATGACCTCTGTACTCCATACCTGGGGTTCGGCGCTGACCCACCACCCGCATGTCCACATGATCGTGCCCGGCGGCGGCCTGTCACCTGACGCTACACGCTGGATCGCCTGCCGCCCTGGTTTCCTTCTGCCCGTGCGCGTCCTGGCCCGGCTGTTCCGGCGCCTGTTCCTGGAAGGGCTGTCGGCGCTGCACAAGGCAGGGCAGCTTCAGTTCTTCGGTGATCTGAAAAGACTGGCCGATCCCGCGGCCTTCGCCGCCTGCCTCGCCCCGCTCCGCAAGACCAAATGGGTCGTCTACGCCAAACCGCCCTTCGGCGGGCCCGAGTCTGTCCTCGCCTATCTCAGCCGATACACCCACCGCGTTGCGATCTCGAACCACCGCCTTGTCAGCGCCGATGCCGAGACCGTTGCGTTCCGTTGGAAGGATTACCGTATCAAGCGCGGCGACCGGATGAAGGTGATGCGGCTCAAGACCGGCGAATTCATCCGCCGGTTCCTGCTGCACGTCCTGCCCGACGGCTTTCACCGTATCCGCCACTACGGCCTGCTGGCCGGCGCCACCCGCAAGACCACCATCGCCCGCATCCGCGACTTGCTTGTGCAGACACTGGCCGAACAGGAAACGCAGGAGACTGCTGAGACCGCTCCGCTCACCCTGCGCGAGCCGTGCCCCTGCTGCGGCGGCCCGATGCGCATCGTGGAAATTTTCCGGCGCGGGCAAAAACCGATGAGCCGTGCGCCACCCAGGGAGCAAGCCGCATGACGAAACGCCCGTCCATGCCGCGAAGACTACCCCGGTTCCAATTCGTTTTCCGGAACGCCCCCGGTACGCCCGGTCCTGTGGTTAGCCCGCAATCACCCGGTCAACGGCTCCGACGGCACCCGGAACGCGCGAACACAGCCCGCTGGATAACCGCCCCCAACCGGCGCTTCCTGCCTGGTCGGCGCTCAGAACCGGCTCCCGCAATCACCCGCAGCATACTTTCCCCATAGACGCCGCCCAGCCTCCCGCGGCTTCCTCCTTGTCAGGTTATTCAACGCGGGCCGGGTTACACACGAACGCCAACGATGCGCCGCGGCCCGCATCGAAAAACCTTCGACATAGCTGTCGTTCGCTGCATTGCAACACGTTTAGCTGAGCATCTGCACAGCTAAAAAGCGCCCATCTAACCGAAATTGCGTTGCTGGCGCGTTTCACACTTTCGGCAGGTACTGGTTAAGCAGAGCGTCCACGAGACCTTCTTGTAGCCGGTACCCCTTTTGCTGATCTACGCGCAGAATATCTTCCAATATCACAAACTGCTCTATGCCTGTTGTCATGGCCAAACGTAGTGTCAGATCTTCGTAATCGCTCAGTTTCATCGAGCTGCAAACGGGTTCAAGGGCCTCTCCAAATGCCGCGACCCTTCTCGCTCCACGCATTTTGACAGTGCCGTCTTGCAGTGATGCCTTCAGCGATTCAGCCAGAAACTGGCGAAAGAAAGCCTCATGTTTGCGGGAGAAATCCAGATAGTAGCGCGCAACCGCGTGCACACGGTTGCGTACATCCTCAAGTCCTTCCAGCAATTCTGCGGTCGGCATCACCTCTATGTCGAGGGTCGCGTCGAGGGCCAACACGCCGGGATCGGAAAAGTACCGGTATACCGTTGCCCGACCGGTTTTCGCGCGCTCTGCTACTTTGGCAAGCGTCACATTTTCCCCCTCTGACATAAGCTCACGTGCCGCCGCCAGCAACGCCTCTCTAGTCCTGTTCTTTTGATTGGTTCGAGGGGCCACACCGATGTTCCTTAATGATAAACTTGTCTCATGAGTGGATATGTGTATCATAAAGGTACATTCATCGAAGTAAAGGGAGTCGTTGAAATGACGCAATCTCGCCCTCGCACATATCACCTTCTAGGGAACCTTCTGAAATTCCACGCATTTCCAGCCGAAACCGGAGATCGCTGTACAATCGTTGAAATCAAGACCGCCCCGGGTGCCGGCGCGCCCCCCAATCATCACGCTGGCGAAGATGAGAGTTTCTATGTGCTCGAAGGCGAGTTTGAGTTTTTCCTAAACGGCGAGACAAAAAAGGTAAGCAGTGGCGATTTCGTGAAAGTCCCCGATGGCGCGGTGCACGCGTTTACTTGTATTGGGAAAACTCCAGGTCGCTTGCTATGCATCAACGCTCCGGGAGCTATGCATGATACATTCTTCACCGAAGCGGGCGAAGCAATGCCGGACGGCACAACGGATATTCCTGCACCCGATGGGCCACCCGACATTCCGGCGATCATGGCGGTGGCGGAAAAGGCCGGCATGACGATCCTGGCCCCTGAAGACGCACCCGCTTGAAGCAACCTAAGCCACGCGCTCAAGTCTGGGCGGTAAGCTGACATATTATCCCTGCTGATATATCCTGCCATCATCACTATTGGGGAGGCTATGTCATGACGAACCTGAAAGAGGTCGCCCAACACTATCATTCAGGACATCTGCTTAAACGCATCTCTGACGGCTGCGCGGCGCTGGATCTGACACCACCGATTGCGCACGACGCACTCGCTCCGGTGGACGAATTTCATATTGGTGGCCGTCGTGCAACTGAACCGTTTGTTAAGTCGCTACAGCTTTCCAAGGGTAGTCGCGTCCTGGACCTCGGCTGTGGTCTGGGAGGCCCAGCCCGCTTTGTCGCTGCAACGACAGGAGCTCATGTCACCGGCATCGACCTGACGCCCGAATTTGTAGAAACCGGGCGCGCTTTGACCGAGTGGACGGGATTGAATGACAAGATTGAATTGGTTGTAGGCAGCGTGCTCGAGTTGCCTTTTGAGGACGCATCAATGGACGCGGCCTACATGATCCACGTCGGCATGAATATCGCCGATAAAACTGGGATCGCGCGAGAAGCAGCGCGGGTTCTCAAGCCTGGCGGCATCTTTGCGATCTACGATGTGATGCAGGTCGGAAGCGGACAAATGGATTACCCGGCGCCTTGGGCATCATCTCGTGAACTAAGCGCGTTGGACCCGCCTGAAACCTATGAGGCGGCCTTAAAATCGGTGGGGTTTGAGGTTGGGGAACGCATTGACCGTACAGCGTTTGCTAAACAGTTCTTCGCTGATCTTGCTGCCGCACAAAGCCAGGCCGACGGTCCCCCGCCACTCGGTCTACATCTCATCATGGGCGATGACACCGCGCTGAAAGTACGTCACATGGTGCACAACATTGAGAGCGGTTTGATCGCACCGATTGAGTTGCACGCGCGGCTGCATAGCTAGCGGCGGCTCTCGAGCAGTTCGTGTCTTTTTGAAGTGGCCGCTTTGGCTCACTGCTGCCGTCGGATGCGGCGCGGCATCTCGTGTCGAAGCCCGCATGTATGCTTCAGGGATCGGCCCACTCCTGACGTTGCCGATGTCGCCAAGCGCTGCGGCGCAGCTTCACCAGACCGGATTTTCGCCGCACTGCCGAAATGCTGCCCCGCTCGAACTCACAGATCGCGGACTTTTCCGTCGTTGCCTGTCCGGGTGTTTGCTTGCGCACCATCTGCTCACAGGCGCGGCACGTCTATCATTGCGATGCAGCGCACTTCACCGAACCGGTCATTCGGATGCGGTATATCGGCTCAATCCGAAACCGATCCTTCGCTGCATCCCTTTTCGGCAATCAACACCGGGGCAAACAAGCCAATTGTTTGCGATAGACGAGTGGCTGCTTTTGTTTCCAATTACTCCCGTCGTCAGCACTAGCTGTGGAAACGCGTTGTATGTTTGATCAGCTTGAGAGCAGAAAAAACTCGCAAGTTATATTTTTCCTAAAAGCCAAATTGCAGTTCCAACATCGAGCATGCAGAGCCCACATTTGGTACAAACTCAATTGCTACATTCAGCCCAAAGAGTCTTAACTCATTGGCAACCAACGAAATTGCAGATCTTGCTTGCAGAGATGTTTTGAGTTTAGACGCCTCTCCTGAATTGAGATGGTGTCATTCCTGTGCTTCTGATGAAAGCTCGCGTGAAATGCGCCTGGTTGGAGTAACCCAAGGATTTCGATATCTCAAATATCGTTAACTCTGGCACCTTTAGCATGTTTATTGCGGCTTTTGTCCGTTCCCGGGACAGAATTTCAGAAAAGCTGGTCCCTTCATTTTGAAGATCGCGCTGCAGGTGACGGTCACTCAGGCCAAGCAACCGCGCAATGAATTGCAGAGACAAGCGAGAATCGTGGAGGTAGGTGCAGACCAGCGCGGCAATGGCGCGCGTCGTGGGAACCATCTGATCATGCGTGGCAGGATCGGGCAAAATGACGGCCTCTGAAACCATTTCCCCGCGTTCGATGTGGATTTCCGTGACCGGCTGAGCAAACCGAAGTCTTGCTTCCGCGGATTGGGCAAGCCATTCGAGGTCGAGGTGATGATCCGACTGTAGGTTCAGCCTCTTCGGAGCCCAGGACGGCCCCAGTGCACTCCGGACGGTTTCTAGCATGAGTTGAAGAACATAAAGTTCAACCTGCCGGACCTGCTCGCGATCGCCAACAATGGCGTTGCGGCCGAAAACCAGACCATTCCAGGCCGGGCGAACAAAGAAATCGGCTCTGCTGTATTCCAGCTTTGCCATATTGCAGAAGGTGGCCAAGCGATCGATAAGTGTTTTCTGATCATAAAGTTGCCGCAGGGTACCATGCATCTGCACGCTGGAAACGGATCCGGCATCAAAGCCGATGTCGAATTTTCCGGTACTCGTTGCGGCTTTGCTTGCGATTGTCCAGAGTTGGTGCTCCGCGATCATCAACTCCGGTTCTTGCATCATACGTTCGTCGATATCGACAGCTTGCAGGAGTTTCATTGGGTCACAGCCAGCGTCTTCGCAGGCAATTGCGAAGTTCAGCGCGTACCTAAGTTTTACGACTGCGACCAACACCTTCCACCATTATCGGAGCGCACACGACGCAGTATCGCAAGGCATTTACCATTTTGCGACCGCAAATTTACCATTTCATCCTAAAACCGGAATACTGTTAGGTGGCCTCTTTCGCACCTAGTACGCTTTTAGTGCGAGGAGCTAACATTGCCGCCTATGATTATTCTGTGCGCGAGGCACAAAAAAAGTAATCGATGATCGGCCGAGGCTCCCACATGCCGAAACAAGACCAGGGGAGTCCGACAAATCATGTCCAAGACAATAACCGCAACGGCGGTCGTTGCAGTGCTAGCGATCGCGTCACCTGCGGCTTCGCAGGATAATACGCCGCCGCCGATCCTGTTCACCAATGTCGATGTGTTCGACGGGTTCGGCCCGGATCTGATCGAGGATGCCAACGTGCTCGTCGAGGGCAACGTCATAACTCAGGTCTCCACCGATCCGATCGAGGTAGAGGGCGCCTTCGTCATCGAAGCAACTGGAAAAGTGATGACGCCCGGTCTGATCGATATGCACCAACACGTGATGCTCAACGCGCCCGAAGGCACAGCAGCCTATCAGACCCGCTGGGACGGCGCGGCTGGTGGAGCAATTGCCATCCAATACATGAACGATCACATGCTGATGAAGGGGATCACGACGGTTCGGGACATCGCCGGCGATCCGCTGGATGTCGCCAAGGCCATCGATATGGGCCTCATTCGCGGACCGCGGGTATATTCCTCCGGTGGCGCCATTGGCCAGACTGGCGGTCACAGTGACTGGGCGGGAAGGAACGTACCGCCCCACATACTCGAAAACGGTTTGGATATGGCGCAGGCGACCGGCAACACTTGGGTGGTCGACGGAGTGGATGATGTTACGCTTGCTGCGCGTCTAAACTTGCGCCGGGGAGCGGCTTTTCTCAAGGTCATGGGCGGCGGAGGAGTTGCAAGCGAGTTCGATCCGCTCGAGATTCTTGGGCTCGCCGAGGACGAGGTTGCCCGGGCAGTCGAAATCGCACGTGACAACGGCACTTATGTGGCCGTGCATGCGTACCACGACGAAAGCTACGAGAGGCACCTGAGGCTCGGTACCCGCTCTTTCGAACATGGCTTCCTGATCTCCGAGGACATGGTGAAGAAAATGGTCGCAAAATACAATGAAACCAAGGACATTGTCTGGAGCTTCCAGTGCTTTATGAGCGTCAAGTCCTTCGGTAGCTATGATTCCATGCCGGCATTCTTCACACATGAACAGAAGCTCAAGGGCGTAGCGGCCGGCGAAGGCGTGCGCCGGATGTCCAAGTGGATGAATGAGTACGGCATGTTCATTGTGGGGGGGTCGGACATGTTCAGCCCTGGACTGGTCGAGAAGATCAAGGAGGACATCACCTGCAACGTCGATGCGGGTTTCAGCCCTGCGCAGGCCTTGAAGCACTGGACCGGCAACGCGGGGATCGTGCTCAAGTGGTCTGGTCCAAAAGACCCCTATCCGACCTATAACTTGGGCCAGATCGCGCCTGACAGCTATGCCGACATCCTGATCTGGGACGGCAACCCGCTTGAGGACATCAACCTGATCCTGGATGAGAGCAAGCTGCAACTCGTGATGAAGGATGGCCGCGCCTACAAGAACACCATGGTCGATACCGACAGCATTATGTACCGACCGGCAGTTCGTGAACCAGCTGTTTATCCATAAACATTTGAATTGGGTGGTGTGATGTACACGAACACGCTGACCCGATGATCCTGCGGGGCGGTTTTCTACCTCGGCCGCCCCGCGAAACACTTTTTGGAGAAAGAGATGCATCGTTTGCTGACTATGAGCATTCTGACGCTGTTTGTTCCGCTCGCCGCGCCCGCTTCGGCTGAGCAGATCGCCTGGCAGGATCTGATCGATCCGTCGGCACAAACCTATGAGGATCCTTTTGAGGATTTGAACTATCAACAGATCGAATCCTTGCGGGCGATCGTACGAAACAGGGAGCTGCTGAACGACGCCACTCTCAGCGAGGCTCAGATG
Organism: Ruegeria sp. YKSF131; assembly: GCF_059612645.1. Lineage (NCBI taxonomy): Bacteria > Pseudomonadati > Pseudomonadota > Alphaproteobacteria > Rhodobacterales > Roseobacteraceae > Ruegeria > Ruegeria sp. YKSF131. The sequence goes on from NZ_JBXWQZ010000013.1 coordinate 82,624, forward strand.
GCCGACGGTGCCGCAAAAATCAATGCGGCACTTGAGGAACTGTCTGAAGACGGGATTGATGCAGATTGGCTGATCGACCAACGCTGGACCGTCGCCGACCGGCGCAAGAAAGCAGCAACAGCGGCTAATCCGAACCTTGATGGTCAAATCGTTACATTGGCGGGTTACGCTATCCCAGCGCCTTTCGAAGCGGACGGGACCACTGTCGTCTACCTCGTTCCCATACGCGGCATGTGCAGCCATACCCCACCGCCAAACGCCAATCAGATGATCCGGGCGCGAGTTTTTGACGACTGGAGCCCCAGCACTATGCACGAACCGGTGCGGCTGACAGGCAAACTGTCAATTGAAGAAACAAATTACACTTTCCGCATCGTAGACGGCAATGTGCCAATGAGCTCCAGCTATGTTTTGGAGGTCTCGCAGACTGAAACGATGCGAGATCTGATGACCAGCACGCCAACAACAAATGATTGGGCGGCATCGATTGCTGATCGCATCCTTGCAGCGGGTCATCGCAAGACCGGCGGGGCAAAGGCGTCTGAATGATAAGACTTCTCGTTGTCACATTGAGTGTTGCGGTTGCTGGCGCTGCCTCGGCGCAAGGACTGTCTGGGCCTTCTTCGGTCGAGGCTGATCTACAGCCCGGAGATGGACTGACCGACCCACAGTACCGTTCCGATTTTCCACGCAACATCGCTCCGGGTTGGTTTCAGTGGAAAGACCGGCTGGCTGAGGGTGGGTTTCGGTTCAACGTGGATTACTTGGCATTGGGCCAAACCACGAATGCTGATTTGGGAACTGGTGAAGCCGCAAGTGGAATCGCTCGTTTCTACGGAAGTTGGCAGGCAACTGAACGGGGTTCCCTGACATTCAAGATTGAAAACCGGCACAGCTATACCGATGTTGCCCCACAGTTTCTCGGGCTGGATGGCGGAGCGCTTTCGATCACTGGGACGGCCTTCAACGATAATGGTTTGTTATTGACCAACCTGTTCTGGACCCAAAGGGCCGAGAACGGTTCGTGGACGCTGCAAGTCGGGCAGATTGATGTAACCGACTTTGTGGATATTTACGGGTTGGTAAGCCCCTACAGTGGTTTCCAAAACCTGTCCTTCAACACCAACCCGACGATTAACACGCCCAACCAAGGCATTGGCATTGCCGGTGGGGTAAAGCTGAGCGATAACCTTTACGCCGTCGCGAGCGTCTCAGACGCAAATGCCGACCCGTCTGATCCAAACTTTGATGTGTTCAGCGATGGTAATTTATTCAAATCACTCGAACTCGGCTACACTTCTGGCTTTGATCGCATCTACTTCGACAATATCCATCTGACCCTCTGGCATGCGGACGCGGCTGATGATGGTAGCCGTCCAGAAGATTACGGCGCCGCGTTTTCTGCTGCATGGTTTGTTGACAATAAGTGGATGCCATTCTTTCGGGCAGGGGCCTCAAAAGGGACAGCAGCACTCTATGATCGGTCCATTTCTGCCGGTGTCGGCTATTACGGTCGCAATACCGATTTGGCCGGGCTGGGTCTGAACTGGGCTGAGGCAAGAGGCATAGACGGCGATCAGTTCACGCTTGAAGCATTCTATCGCTTTTCAATCTCACCCGGGCTGCAGATCACGCCTTCGATACAATTCATCTCCAACCCGCTTCTGAACCCTGACCAGGATAGCATTACTCTGTTTGGTTTAAGAACCCGGATTGTTTTCTAGCACGGGGTGATCGCACTCGGAAAAGATTTGTGTCAAAGGGCGATTGAGGTAGAACAACAGGACTTTGCAAAGTCCGCTTTTTCTGCGCGTAGCAGTCAATCAGGCCATCTTCAGCAAATGACCGCAAAGAGCCGATATTGTTGAAAAACAACGTGTTGCTGGCGCAGAGAGAGGCGTACCGAACTGAGCGCGAGTGCCTTTCTTGTCAGGCTTTGCTCGTTTGCTGCGGTGCGGGAAAGATCT